>SKZT01000155.1 GCA_007127235.1 Desulfobacteraceae bacterium | reverse complement strand
TCGGTGATGACTTTGACCTCCTTTTCAATTCCCTGATCAGTCACAAGCACCACATCTGTATGCGTGCCGCCCACATCAAGTCCGATAATCATAATTCTCCCCTGCATTGTTTGGGCTGTTGTAATAGCTTTCCTTCAATATCAATGTGACAACCTAACCTAACTGAGCTGTAAAGTCAATAAAACTGGTTTCAACAGGCAGATATCAGATGTGTTGAGTTTCAGGTTTCAGGTGTCAGGGAATTTGGTGTCAGGTTTCAGGTGTCAGGTGTCAGGCTGTAGGTGCGAATTCATTCGCACAAATGTTTAAACCCCGGTTTGCCGATTTAAGGGTGACATAAACTCTGACAGCTTATCCGTTCTCCGATTCAGGCGGATTCATCCGCCCAGGGTGTGCGGATGAATCCGCACAGGTTTTATGATTTTCATCCGATCCCCCGAATTTCTGACACCTGACACCTGACACCTATAACCCGACACATGGACTGAAATATCCACACGGATTTGTTCCGGCAGATGAATAAAAAAATCGGTAATCCCCCCGTAGTTTCTTGAAACCACCAATATGGTTCACCACAGCAATCCCGATTCCCGATGGATTTTATTTTTCAGGGCGGTTTTAAACGAGGATGCTTTGCCATAGATGATGACCTTCTTTTTTGCCCGGGTCACTGCGGTATAGATCATTTGGCGGGTCAGCAGTCGGTGCTGTTCATCAGCAGGAAGTACCAGCAGAATGTCATCGAATTCAGACCCCTGGCATTTGTGGACAGTCAGGGCGTAAGCTGGTTGCCAGGCAGGAAGCAGGTCAAGGGAGTATCCGATAAAAGTGTCGAAGCGTTTGAAAAACGCCCGGAACACTCCCTGAGGATCTTTGATAACCACCCCCGTATCTCCATTGAACAATGCTTTTGCATAATCATTCTGCACAATGATAATGAAAGCGCCTGAAAATATTCCGTGTTTTTGCCAATCCGATAATGAATGGAACCGATGGCTCAAATATTCGGATAAAAACCGGTTGATGCCCTCACTTCCCCAGATACCCTGTCTGATCAGTGTCAATATTTTTGACGATTCCATGGTTTGAAATGTCTTTTCCAGAAGTTTCCGACCAGGGGGTGACTGAATCAGCTCATGTGAATCCATGGCCCCTGCTGCCAATATGGTGGAATTAAAAGGTAATGCTTCCAGATCGCCTGTTTCATGACCGGTTTCAGGGCCATCAACAAGTGAAAGGCGGCTGGGGTTGTTTTTAATTAAATGTCTGTCCGCCCAACAGATCAGGTCTTTTTGCCACTGATCAAGGGTTTTCGGGAATACCATGGACCACCTGTCATTTTCCATGTCCATAGCCTCAGGGAAAGCGACAGGTTCGATGGCGGGACTTTTTCCTTCATTGATCATCCTTGCAAGTTGCTGAAGATACTCACCTGCCCGGTAAACGGTCTTTAAAACAATCAGGTGGTTTTTAAAGGCAGTTGAGCCCTCATTTTTTGGTATCATGGTGCCGAAGATGGCTCCGGCTTCCACCGATGGAAGCTGGTCTTTATCTCCCAGAAGAACCAGTCTGGTCTTTTCAGGATCAATTGCCCGCATAAATTTTTCCATAAGAGAAATATCTACCATGGAAACCTCATCCATAATGATCAAAGATGCCGGAAGCGAGTTTTGTTCACGGTAATAAAAGCCGTTGAGATATCTTTTGAAATGAAGGGCTTTGTGGATGGTGGATCCTTTGAGGCTTAAAAGCCCGATGTCGTTTTCATCGGGAATCCTGATGGTCTTGATATTGTTATGAATGGCTTCCGTCATTCTCTGCGCCGCTCGTCCGGTGGGGGCGCAAAGGATGATTTGGGAAGGATCAATGCCGGTTCTGGCAAAACTGCGAAGCATATTGACCATCAAAGATGTTTTTCCGGTCCCCGGTCCTCCGGAAACAATACAGAAAATGTTGGAAAGTGCTCTCTTTATGGCTTCAACCTGATAAACATCCTTAGCAATGGGAGGACCGTCCTTTGAGGTTCTGAGAACCAGACCGGAGGAATAAATATCTTCGATCAGCTTGTCGGCTGTAGTTTTTTCCATGGGATGGTTTGGTGTTGGAACCGGTATGTTGAGAAGCTGTCTGATTTTTTTCCGAAGCTTTTTTTCATATACGTAATATTTTTGAAAATAGAGCAGCTTTCCGTTTTGGTGGCTGGAAAACACCAGGGGCTTGTAGTGGTCCTTATCCCTGGAAATAAAATCATCATACTGATGGTTTTCCAATGCGGCTAAAAATTTTTCTGCCATATCCGACGCGTCCTCCGGGCTGGCAAAAGCCTGTAACCGTTTTATTAAGGAAGATTTTTCAAGATTCTGGCACAGACTGCCTTCCTGAAGTGTATCAAACATGGCAATTAAAACGGCAATTAAAGGCGCATCATTATCATCATATCCTGCCAGTTGGAGCAAGTCCCAGATGGTTAAATAGTCAATCAAAGGCAGAAGGGCTTTGTCAAAAAAAGGCAGATGCTTTTGGATATTGTTTCTTTTTTGAGACGAAAAAATATTGAGTCGCTTGAAGGTTTGCAACAAGTGCTCTTTTTCGGACAGATAAAAAGAAGACTTCTCCTGATGGGAATGCATTACCTGCTCCGCCTAAAAGATTGGAGTGTTAAGGCCGAATTATTTTTATCCATGTTCTTAACCAAAATCATCATAGGCGATCATATCCGGTTCCACTCCCAAATCGTAAAGCATTTCCCGGACTGATTTCAGCATCATGGGTGGGCCGCAAAGATAATACTCAATTTCGGTGGGGTCTTCATGATCTTTCAGGTAGTATTCGTAGACACACTGATGAATAAAACCGGTCATGCCTTCCCAGTGATCTTCGGGTTGGGGATCCGACAATGCCACATGGTAAGTAAAATTATCAAAACGTTCATCCAACTCCCTGAATTCATCATCATAGAACATTTCCTGAACAGAGCGGGCACCGTACCAGAAAGTCATTTTTCGACGTGTTTTAACGGTCAAAAGCTGATGGAGAATATGGCTTCGCATGGGAGCCATACCGGCACCACCGCCGATGAAACACATTTCGCGATCTGTATCTTTGACAAAAAACTCACCGTAGGGACCGCTTAAAGTAACTTTATCACCCGGTTTCAGTCCGAATATGAAGGAAGACCCCACGCCCGGGGGAAGATGCAGCTTGGCAGGGGGTGGGGTTGCGATTCGGATGGTAAATTTTAAAATGCCTTTTTCTGCGGGAGGATTGGCCAGGGAATAGGCACGAAAAACTGGCTCATCCGAAACTGCCTTGATATCTGTGAAACCGAAACGCTTCCAGTTTTCCACAAAACGTTCGGCCAGGTCAAAATCCCGATAGCTGATTTCATATTCGGGAATATCCACTTGAATATAAGAACCCGCTTTAAAATCCAGTTGGTCTCCTTCCTCCAGCTTGAGCACCAGCTCTTTGATAAAGGTGGCCACGCTTTTATTGGAAACCACAGTCGCACGATATTTCCGGATATTGAAAATTTCGTCCGGAACCCGGATTTTCATATCCTCCTTGACTTTCAGCTGGCAGGCCAGGCGGACATTGTTCATTCGCTCAATGCGGTCAACCAGTGCCAGCTCGGTGGGAAGAATATCGCCGCCGCCTTCCTCCACATTACACTTACAGGTGCCACAGGTTGCTTTTCCACCACATGCCGAAGGCAATAGAATGCCGTTGCTGAGCAGAGCTGAAAGCAAGGTGTTGGATGCAGGGGCTTTAATACTTTTAGCCGGGTCGTCGTTTATGACAATGGTGACATCACCTTGCTGAACAATTTTTTTTTCCAGCAAGATCAACATAGCCACAAGGCTTAAGATAACCGTAGAGAAGACTGCCAGGCTGACAAGATAAATCATTCATTAATCCTTAAAAGCAACATTCATCACGACCCCAGTGTTATTCCCGAAAATAGCATGAAGGCCATGGCCATCAGGCCTGTGGCAATCATGGTAATGCCGAAACCTTGCAAACCCACGGGCACATCGGCATAGCGCAGCTTGAGGCGAATGGCCGCCATGGATACAATCGCCAGCATCCAGCCCACACCTGATCCGATACCAAATACCACAGATTCAATAAAATCATATTCACGCTCCACCATGAAAAGAACCGTACCTAAAATGGCACAGTTAACAGCAATGAGAGGCAAAAAAACCCCGAGGGAACTGTAGAGAGGCTGGGAGAACCGGTCGATAACGATTTCGACAGCCTGTACCATGGCAGCGATTACAGCAATGAAGGTAATGAATTTCAAAAAGCTCAGGTCCATTTCAGGCAACCCTGCCCACGCCAAAGCCCCGGGGGCGAGCAAAAAGTGGTTGACGATCCAGTTGACCGGAGCCGTAATGCCTAGGACAAAAATTACCGCAAAACCAAGGCCGATGGAGGTTTCCATGTTATTGGATACTGCCAGAAAAGAACACATACCCAGAAAATAGGCCAACAAAATGTTGCCCACAAACACCGAATTCAAAAAAATGTTGATTAGATTTTCCATTGTCCTATGCCAGCCATCTTATTTATTCATGATGGTTTTTTGAAGCCATACCAAAAGCCCGATTATAATAAATGCGGCCGGAGCTAAAAGCATGAATCCCATGTTTTCATAACCGGCAGCATAAAAACTCTCAGGAACGATATCATATCCGAATAACTTTCCGGAACCCAGCAGTTCCCGGAAAAATGCCACCAGCACCAGCACACCACCATAACCAAGTCCGTTGCCTAATCCATCTGCAAAGGAAATGAACGGTTTGTTGCTCATGGCAAAAGTTTCAGCCCTGCCCATGACGATGCAGTTGGTGATGATCAGCCCTACAAAAACCGATAGCTGGCGGCTGATATCATACATGAAGGCCTGCAGAACCTGGTCGGCAATTATTACCAGTGTGGAGATAATACTGAGCTCAAAAATGATACGTACATTTCCGGGTATCGAGTTGCGCAAGATGGAGACCGTCAGATTGGAAAAAGAAATGACAAAAGTCAACGCCAGCGCCATTACCAGCGCCGTATTCATTTGTACGGTAACCGCCAGTGCCGAACAAATTCCCAGGACCTGAATCGAGATGGGATTGTTTTGCCAGAGCGGATCGGCAAAAGTTTTAAATGTCTTGTTACGGGTCAATTTCATAGCCTGACTTTCATTTTTTATTCAGTAGTTTTCAGGGGCATTTGCTTGCGAAACCTTACGGAAACCGGCTCATATTCCTTGAGTATATCCTTTAGGCTGGATTCCAGAAACCTTCCGGTCAAGGTAGCACCGCCGATGCCATCCACATAATGGATTTGCCTTTCCTCCGGCACCCGGTGTTCCACCGCCCCCCTGGCTATGCCAACTGATACAAAATTGCCGTCGCGATCCACGATTTTTTTACCTTCAAAGTTTTTCTGAAACCACTGTCTTTCAATTTCACCGCCCAGCCCGGGTGTTTCCTGGTGTCTGTACACCGTAAAACCCGTGATGGTGCTTCCGTCATTATCAATGGCAAGATAGCCGTGTATTTTACCCCACAGGCCTTGTGCATCAATGGGTACAATATATGCAAGGATCTGATCTTCAGGCATGTAAAGATATATGGGCAGCTTGCCGGCAGTTTCCTCGGTAGCTTCCAGAAGACGTCCATCAGAATCCGCATAAAAGGATCGAATATTATCCCGGTAAATGGATTCGATTTCCTCGGCCAAATATTGTTTTTGCTCGTCAATTAAACTCACGGACCGCAAAAGATTTTTCTGGCGATCCAGCTGCATATTACGCAGCTGATGTCCTCTGAGGCTTGTGGATGCCGTCGTTATAAGAAGGCTGCATACCACGCACAAGATTCCTACGGACATAAACGATTTACGATAGTCAGACATTGGGAATCCTCTTTTTACAGACAGTTTTAACGGCAAAATAATCCAAAAAAGGGGCAAATAAATTCATGAAAAGAATCGCCAGCATAATTCCTTCAGGAAAGGCCGGATTGAAGACCCGGATTAAAACCGTCAGAACACCGATTAAAAAGCCGTAGATCCATTTGGCATTTTCCATATCAGGCGCCGATACCGGATCCGTGGCCATGTAGGCCAGCCCAAAGGCAAGTCCGCCCATTACCAGATGGTAAAAAGGATTCAGGGTCAACCATGCCAGAGAACTGCCGCCGGCCAGCAAATTCAATAGCCACCCGGTCATCAGAACGCCCAGGACCCCTCCGAGAATAATTCGATAACTGGCGATACCCAGTATTATCAGTATGAAGGCCCCCACCAGACATAAAAATGCAGATGTAGAACCAATACTGCCGGGATAAAGTCCCCAAAACATTTGAGAGAAAGAATATCCTGAATCCACCAGGACCTGTTCAATGCGCTCAGGTGCTTCGGTAAGGGTGGCAATAGCCAGTGGTGTTGCTCCGCTGACTGCATCTACAGCAGCATTGTTGTTATAGATGGTCGCGGTCCACACCTTGTCTCCGGACATCTGAGCCGGGTAAGCAAAAAAGATAAAAGCCCTGCCGGTCAGTGCCGGATTCAGAAAATTCCGACCCGTGCCCCCAAAAATTTCCTTCCCGATAACTACTCCGAAAGAGATTCCGACTGCCACTTGCCATAATGGGGTGGTGGGCGGCAGGGTAAGGGGAAACAACATGCAGGTGACAAAAAGCCCCTCACTGATATGGTGTTTGCGAATAACTGCAAATAAAGATTCCCAAAAAAAACCCACGGCATATGTTACAAGCACCATGGGCATCACTACCCAGAGCCCCAGGGTAAAAACGGGAAAAAAGTCAAGCGGTAATCCTGCCGCCAAGTGTGCCTGGTATCCGGTATTGTAAATACCAAAAATCAGATGGGGTATCAGGGCCAGGATTACAATGGTCATGAAACGTTTTACATCCAGGCTGTCCCGCACATGTGGACCTTGCCGGGTAACATGATCCGGTCCGTAAAAAATACTCTCGATGGCTTCGTAAAAAGGATACAGCCGGGAAAAGCGGCCACCTTTTTCAAAATGTGGTCTGATTGAGTCAAAAAAGTTTTTTACCGGTTTCATGTTTGTGACTGTTCCTGATGATATTCTCGTCTGGCAGCCGTAAGGATGCTGCTGAGTTCAATTTTAGAAGGACAAACATAACTGCACAAACCGCACTCCACACAATCCATAAGCCCAAGTGCCAAATATTCTTCCACAGCCTCCGCCAAAACAGCCTTGAAGGTGAGCTGGGGCAAAATATCTACCGGGCAGACTTTTGCGCAATGTCCGCAGGCAATGCAAGCCCGTAACCCCCCGTGAAAATTGGAATCATAAGGGAGTTGGGAAGAGTTGAACCAGGAAAGAAACGTTCGGGAATAGCTGGGTTTATTAAATCCTGGGCGTACAAAGCTCAAAAATTCCCTGTGCAGACCCTCCGGAATCAATGTAATTGCCGTCTCATAAAGGCCCATGTAGGAATCAGGGCCGGTGGGATACCCCTGAAAAACACCACCGGATATCCAGCGGGTATTCATACCGTCAGCAGCAAAAGGCCGAAATGCCGCCAGCGGCATTCCCAGGCGGGCATGTACATGTCCCGTCTTTTGCGCGGCATTTCCTCCAACCACCATCGTGCGCCGGGTGGGATAATTTCCGTGTTTCAGCAAATGGGCAAGAAGCAAGACATCCTGGCCGCGTATATACCAGGTTTGATTCTCAGTGCTTGATCGGCGGATCGCATAAAGCAGCACGCCGGGATCATCCGCCGGATACCTGCCGGCAACCTGACCGGTAATATGTCCGTTGAGTTTTTTGAGCACACCGGCAGTTGCCTGACGGGCAAAAACTTCCACACGGGAGGACAGCTTCCTGAGCACCTTAAGGCCGAAAAGAAACAAAGGTTCTTGGTCCTGAAGATAAACAGAAGGATCCGGCTGAAAAGGCTCCAGATCATCCAGGGCAACAAAAATTGCCGGTGGTTCAGCATCCCTTGGTGCAATATCCCGCGAGGGCAACGCACGTAACAGAGACCACAAACCTCCCTCCAGAATTTTTGCCACCAAATCACGACGCGAAATGGCCACAAGGTCGCTTTCGGAAAGAAAACCAAAATCAACTGCCCTTTCGTCCGGATCCAGACGAATAACAATTTTTTTGATCACTCTTCGGTGCCCGATATCTATATCTGCCACGGTGCCACCACCGGGGGAGAGAAATTTCAAGAAAGGCCGCCGCTTATCTTCGAACAATAACGAACCGATTTGAACTGCATCACCCTGCTTAACCTTAAGCCGTGGTTTGATAAAAGGAATTCTTTCCGGAACAACCGCAACCTTTCCGGGCCTGGAGATAGACAACAGTTCCTCGGATGGTTGTCCGCCGATCTTGATATTGTATCCTTTTCTAACCCTTATCAGATTCATTTTTTTTAATGCTAAATGCTGAATGCTAAATTAATGAGTGCTCCGCGCAACCGTTTTTATGAGTAACAGGAGTGCAAAAGCTGTGCTTTTGCATTTTTTTTGCGAAAGCCCAGCTTTCCCACTCCGAGTAATTGTCTCAAATCTGAGATAAAGAAAACATTGACAGTGTAAGAGCGGGTTCCACCTTTGCCCGCTTTTTTCTCGTGCCACCTTTATCACTGATATTTAGACGCCAAGTCTTTTCTTTAGCATTTTCTGTTGATGGATTCAACTTTAAATTCCGAGGCTGTCTGGTTTATAACGGATTTAGGGGTGATTGGTTGATAGAGTAACGCGTGGTGTAAACTTGTAGCGGCGAGTTCCAAAACCAATCCCGTTCCAAATTTCCCCAATGTTGAATTGTGCTCTCTGTGATCTATGTGTTAAAAAAATTTTGGGGGTATGGAGGGCATAGGCGCTAACCTAAGGGATTGTTTTTAAGGAGGTTTGGAAAGTTGGATCGGTTAACAGTAAAGTAAATAAGGTGATCGCAAAGGCTCCCCCCCTTTGAAAAAGGGGGGACAGGGGGGATTTGAAGCTTTTTTAAATCCCCCTTTGCTAAAGGGGGACTGGCTGCAACATCCCTCAGGTTAGCGCCTATGCCCTGGATTCCCGCTTTCGCGGGAATGACAGAAAAAAACTTGAACACCAAGTTATAGCTTTACTATTTTAGGCGCTACTTTTACTATCCATTTTTGGCCGCAAAGTCTTTCATAAAGTCAATGAGCGCTTCGATACCTTCCATGGGCATGGCATTATAGATAGATGCTCTGCATCCTCCGACACTCCGGTGCCCTTTCAAGCCGCCTAGCTTGTTTTTTTCGGCTTCAGCAACGAATTTCTTCTCAAGTTCTTCACTGGGAAGTCTGAAAGTTATATTCATCATGGAGCGGCTGTCTTTTTCCGCGGTGCCGCGATAAAAATCACCGGATTCAAAAAAATCATAAAGCAACCCGGCCTTCTTTTTGTTAAATGCCTCCATCTTTTCCAATCCGCCCATTTTTTCCTCTATCCACTTTAATACAAGTTGCACCATGTAAATGGCAAAGCAAGGTGGCGTGTTATACAAGGAGTTTTTTGAGGAATAAGTGGTGTATTTGAGCATGGATGGCAGCGAATCAGGAACCATCTCGAGCATGTCATCCCGAATTATAACCATGCACACACCGGCAGGACCCAGGTTTTTTTGGGCACCGGCATAAATGAGGCCGAATTTGCTCATATCCAGCGGGCGGCTCATGATGTCGGAAGACATGTCTGAAACTATTGGAACATTGCCGGTGTCGGGGAATTTGTCAAATTGGGTCCCTTTAATGGTGTTGTTTGATGTAATGTGCGCATAAACCGCATCTGAATTGAATTGTATGTTTTGAGGGATGTAAGAAAAATTTTTATCCTCAGATGATGCAACAACGCTGATGTTTTTTTTCAACAGTTCAGCTTCTTTGATGGCTTTGGTAGACCAGGTGCCGGTGTTGACATAGTCGGCTGCTTTACTGTCGGGCAAAAAATTCATGGGTACCATGCAAAATTGCATACTGGCACCACCCTGAATGAACAGCACCTTGAAACGGTCATCAATTTTTAAAAGCCGTTTGGTGCGTGCAATGGTATCGTTAATGACGTCATCGAATGCTTTGGAACGATGGCTGATCTCTGTAACCGACATTCCGGAACCCTTGAAATTTAAAAGTTCCCCCTGGGCTTCTTCCAAAACCTCCAGAGGAATGGCCGCAGGCCCTGGGTTAAAGTTGAAAATTCTGTTTTCTTTCATATTTTATCCTCCATTTTTTTGATAAAAGATTTGGTTTTCATTTTTATAAACTGGTTATTTGCGCAGAACCTTTAAGATAAGTCAACAATAATTTTGCGTTGTGCAAATTTATTCGATTTGTAAAAAATTTGCTTGAACTCATAGAAAAATATCTGATAATCTTGAACAGATGCACGTAAGAATTAGATTTGATGGATTCATAACTTTCAGAATAGACAAGGAAAAATTGAGATGATTAACACTTTTGGTCAAAAACAGTTAGATAAAATTGAAGATATTCTTCAGGAAGATCTTATAGCAAACGGCGTAAGTAGTGTCTTGCTTATCAATATGGCCGGAAGCATTATTGCCAAAGGCGACAACGGCCAAAGCCATCATGATGAATATTCTCTTGCAGCATTGGCTGCCGGTAATTTTGGCGCCGTAGACGCAATGGCCAAAATTGTGGGTGAAAGTGAATTTTCACTTCTTTTCCATAAAGGCAAAAAAGAGAGCCTTCATTTCAGCAAAGTCGGTGATGAGTTTTTATTGATTACCATTTTCGGCCAGGAAATTTCGTTGGGCTTTTTGCGTCTGCAAGTATCCCAGGCGATCAATAAAATCGAAGTAATATGCAAATGAAACCATATGAAAATGCGGGTGAATCTATGGATATCAGACCAGAAAAAGACAACAGCAACATCGATTCAAAAATGCATACGGCCGATACATTCTACTCTATGGGGCTGCTCACTGAAGCTGTGGATGCTTATCAGGAGATTTTAAAAGATATTCCCAATCTTGGGGAAACCAAAAAAAAACATGTCAAGGAAAAAATCGAATCCATTCAAAAAGAGCTTAAAGTAACTGAACAAAAGGAAGTAACCGATCTGACGGTCAAGGAACTGGATCTTATTCGGAAAACCATTACCGGCAGCGAGAGTAACAATGTTTCCCAGGTATTAAACAGCGGTTATGCACTTCGGGAGCTTGGATTATATGAGGAGGCTTTGGCTGAATATTTAAAACTCTTTTCTCTCGGGCATCCAAAAAATAAAATTTTCATTGAAATCCTTGAGTGTCTGCCTAAAATTTATAGTCATGGTGAGGTAATTCAAAAAACCCAGGAAATCATGGGAAAATATGGCATTGCCGGTTCTGAGGAAAATCAAATCTGCAGGATGCTTGGCGCCGAAATGGAAAAGCGGGGGCAGAAGGACCTGGGAACCGAATTTTTCAAGCTTGCCGATAAGACAAGAAAACCCGAAAATAATCTGTTTTCAAAACAGCCCGCAACTTCCACCGAAACAACCGATGCAAAACCGGTAAAAGCAGCAAGCAGCGCCCTGCTGGTTGAAAAAAAACAGAAACCGGTTTCTTCCGGGCCTGTTAGAGGATCAAAATACGATTACCTTATCAAAGAAAAACTGGTTGATATTGAAAAATTACAAACTGCACTGGCACTTTCCAAAAAGCATAAAAAAAGTGTGGAACATATTTTACTTCAGCAGTTTAAAATTGAAAAAAATGCTGTGGGCAAATCCCTTTCAGAATATTCCGGTTGTAAATTCAGAAGCTTTGATCCAAATATTCCGGTCCCCATTGAATTGATCCGCAATTTGAAAAAATCCTTTCTGCTAAACGAATTATGGATTCCTTTGAGTTGGGATAAAAGCGGGGTGGAAATTTTGGTCGATGACCCCAAAAATCTGATTAAAACTGATAGAATTCATGCTTTGGTGAAAGCATCCAAAATAAATTTTTCTGTTGGTACTAAAGAAGACATCGAGGCTTTCATCAACTATTTTTTTGATAATAAAAAGCGTGAAGAGTCTGTGGCGTCAATGGTCTCTAACAGTGCCTTCGATATACCGGATATTGAATTTGAAGAAGACGACGACGACGACGGTTATGAGGAAGACCAAATAGTCCATGAATCTTCGAGCCAGATTGTTCGGCTTGTTGATCAGGTAGTTATTGCTGCCTATCGTGACAATATTTCAGATATTCATATCGAGCCTTCGACAGTAACCAAAAAAACCCTGATTCGTTTTCGGCGCGATGGCGTGTGCCAGGAATATATCAGCGTGCCCAACTCAATGGCAAGAGCGATTCTTTCCAGAATCAAGATTATGTCAAATCTGGATATTGCCGAAAAGCGGCTTCCCCAGGACGGAAAAATAAAATTTAGACGCAAAGGCGTTCCCGAGTTTGAACTTCGTGTGGCGACACTTCCGACCACCGGCGGTTATGAAGACGTGGTACTTCGAATCCTGGCCAAAGCCGGAGCCATGCCCCTTGAAGATATGGGAATGAGTGAGAGAAACCTGCGGATACTCAAAAAGATTATCAGCCAACCTTACGGACTGATTTTGGTCGTGGGTCCTACCGGTTCCGGAAAAACCACGACACTTCATGCGGCTTTAGGATATATTAACAAACCCGGAATTAAGATATGGACTGCAGAAGACCCCGTGGAAATTACCCAGGCCGGTTTGCGGCAAGTGGAAGTCAAACCCAAGATCGGACTTGATTTTGCCCGGGTTATGCGTGCTTTTCTTCGGGCAGATCCGGATGTTATCATGATTGGAGAAATGCGGGATTATGAAACTGCCTCTACAGGAATAGAAGCATCTTTAACAGGACATCTTGTACTTTCCACACTTCATACCAACAGTGCTCCTGAAACTATCACACGCCTTCTGGATATGGGTTTAAATGCTTTGAATTTCTCTGATGCTTTTCGTGGAGTTCTGGCCCAGAGATTGGTCAGGAAGCTTTGCAGCGAATGTAAGGAAAAATATCATCCTTCCGAAGAAGAATTTGAAGAACTTGCGAATGACTTTGGAAAAGAAGCTTTTAAAAAAGTGGATATTAAATATGGTGCGGATTTTCATATTTACAAAGTAAAGGGTTGTGAAAAGTGTAACGGCAGTGGCTATAGGGGCAGGATGGGCATTCATGAGATGATGGAAGGAACTTATACGATAAAAAAAATGATAAAAAAGCAGGCTTCCACCGATGAGCTTTTAAAAAAGGCCGCCGAAGAAGGTATGCATACCCTTAGACAGGATGGAATTCTAAAAGCTTTGAAAGGGTTAACCGATATGCAGGAAGTGCGTCGGGTTTGTATCGAATAAAGTTAAAGATTTAAAATTTCTGGGAGTCTGTGGTCTTTTTTATACCTGACACATGCCCGAAATGAAGTTGCACGGTAAAAACAATTACCCCCACTAGCATGGTGGCACCCCCCAGATAAAAGGCTTGCTTCAAATGAAAAAGATCCATCATCAGTCCACCGGCCAAAGCCCCAACCAACATACCCAGACTGTGCCCCATGGTTAAAAGACCCATTACGGATCCCATGGATTCAAGCTTGTTTCCTGTGGCTACCGCCAGTGCCGTTATTGCCGGCATAGATATACCCCCTCCCAACCCGAAGAGCGCATTGGCAATAAACATATCGTAAAAACCTTCGGCCCATCCCATTGAAACTATGGCATAGCAGGTAAGAAGTCCGCCGAATATCCCCATGGCTTTCCGGCTAAACCGGTCGGCAAGATAGCCCATGAGCGGTTGAAGCACACCACTGATAAAGACAGCAAGCATAATTAAAACACCGATGAGGGTACTGGAAAGAGAAAACTCAGATTCTGCAAAAACCGGAAGGAAACTCCAGATAATTCCAATACATGCTGTGTAGGCAAAGCGGAAAAATATCAAACCGGTAATATTTGGATCCTTCAACAACAGCATCCATCCCGGAGTATTCCGGCCATGTTTTTTTGCACGTTCACTGGCAGTGGGTGGAAGAAAAACGAGTGCCATCCCGAAGGCAATAATAGCAAAAACACCCATCAATCCAAAAGCAATATTCAAACTGTAAATATCTTTTATCAATCCTCCTGCTAAAGGTCCAATACTGAGGCCGAAAAATACGGAAATATTGAACAGCCCCATGGAAAAACCTTCCTTTCCCGGGGAGGTGATGTCTCCCACATATGCCTGGGTTACAGGCATGATCATTGCCGATGCAATTCCTTGTACAAACCGGATTGCAATCAGGGTTTCGATGGTTTCAGATAAAATAAAAGCAATGGAGATAAATGCGTAAGCCAGCAGACCCGCTACAATGAAAGGTTTTCTCCCTTTTTTGTCGGATTGCTTTCCGAAAAAAGGCAAAAAACAAGTTCTTGAAAGAGAAAAAGCGCTGAAAATAAGTGCAATATACAATCCACTGGCTCCCAGATCATGAGCATAGACCGGAAGCAGCGGTACAACAATTCCTACGCCGGTAATGGTGGAAAATAATGCAAAGAAAAGGGTACAAAATATCTTTTTGTCTGATTTATTCATCATATTCCTAAAAGGGTTTTCTTATATCATTGATGCAAAGCCATGAACAATACATTTTTGTGTGAAATGGCCTAAAAACCTTAAGACCGGAGTGCGAAAGCTGTACTTTCGCCTTCCGTTTGAAAAACGGTTCAACTGAAAAACAGGTTTTTGTGTAGCTTCTCAAAATTATCATCTCGAATCTGTTCCGAAAATTAAATGCCAGGCAATTTGGTGTCGGGTGTCAGGTGTCAGGATATGGAGAATACAAATTGCAGAAACCTGACACCTGAAACCTGACACCTATCCTCCCAGGTTGACAATATAGAGAATGGAGGCCATATAAGGGCGTGACCAAAATAACAATACTTTTAGACTTATGCGTAAACCAGGTGCTTTATGAATCATATTGAAATACCCTTTTGGAAAAAAAAGTCACTTATTGAAATGACACGCCGGGAATGGGAATTGCTCTGTGACGGTTGTGGCCGCTGCTGTCTGGAAAAATTAATGGATCATAAGACCGGAAAGGTCTATTACACGGATTTGGCCTGCCGGCATCTGGATCTTGAAACATGTCGGTGTAAAATTTACTCAAATCGGACTTTCCTGGCCTCCGACTGTGAATGGCTGATACCCGACAAAATTCAAAAATATCGATGGCTGCCCAAATCCTGTGCTTATCGTCTGCTGATGGAAGGTAAAGAACTGGCCTGGTGGCATCCCCTGATTTCCGGAAATCCTGAAACCGTTCACCTTGAAGGGATTTCTGTAAGAGGCAAAGCGGTTTCTTCTGTAGGGATATCCGAGGACGAGTTTGAAAATCATATCATATCCGATAGAATCTGGGGACGAACGGCGGGAACTGATTAGCAGTGCCTGTCCGGAAACGCCTATACTCCCTCTCCCTTTGGGGGGAGAGCCGGGGTGGGGGTGAATGAAATCAGGAGGTTATCTTTCCCTCCCCCAACTCCTCCCAGAGGGAGAGGAGTTTCCGGACGGTAACTGATTAACATACTGAAAGCGTTAGGCTTCAATGTTCCAGGATTTTCTCGGTGATATCAACCAAGTGCGCGTTGAGTATTTTTTTAGCACGTGGCATGCTTTGACGGCAGGAAAAAACTGATCCAAGGGCGTAAAAAAGTCCGTGGTATCGTGAGGGTCTATAATCTATCTTTTTAAAGAAGGCATTGATCAGATTGCATTCGGTGATAACCAGTCCATAGGTGTACCGGTTTTCTATGGCAGCACGGGCAACAATTTTGAATCGTTGGGGTAAAACCTGGGGTGATGAAAATCACCCAGTTTTAAGATCTGTTTTATCCT
>SKZT01000160.1 GCA_007127235.1 Desulfobacteraceae bacterium | reverse complement strand
TGGTCACGGAACCTTGCCGGAACAATGATTCTTCCTTTGCCATCAATGGTATGAAAGGAACTACCTCTGAACATCCACTTTCCTCCACATTGCGCCACTTTTATAAAGATAATCCGATATCAAACATACCGTGTCAAGGAAAAATAAAAAATTTATTGAAAATATTTACTGTAATTTTCAAATGTTAAGTAAAATGTAATAAAAGGGAGTTTTGTGGAGATAGCATTTGTTTTTTTTGGAAAAAATTACTTGATCCCACCGGCAAGTTGAGGTATTCTAGACTGCCATTGAATTATGATTTAAGCAAATCACTTCCAATCCTTCCTGAAACAATCCAAGGAGGTTCCATGAAATATGTTATTATCGGCAATGGAATCGCAGGCATTCAAGCAGCTGAAAGCATACGGCAGATAGACAGCCGGGGGGGCATCACAATAATCGGGGATGAGACTTTTACGCCTTATTGCCGGCCCATGATCAGCTTGGTGCTGGAGGGTGCCATACCAACTGAAAAACTGGCAATCCGGGGGGCAGATTTCTATGAAAAACTGAACATTGAACCGGTTTTGGGCAAGCGTGTCACTCACATTGATGTTGATGCCCGTCAGGTAATTATTGATGACACTCCCAAAGGGGGTAAAAAAAACCATTTTTCCTATGATAAACTTCTTATTGCAACGGGTGCCGATGCAAGGCCCATAAAAGCCGAAGGACTTTCGTTAGGCAATATTTTTTACATGCGGGGCCAGGCCCATGTGTGTGATATGTTGGAAAGCCTGTCCGGAGGGAAAAAGGCTTTGGTACTGGGCGGAGGGCTGGTGGGATTTAAAGCCGCTTATGGTTTGATGAAGCGGGGATTTGAAGTTACCATGCTGATTAAATCCGGTTATCCATTGTCCATGCAGATAGATGAAGCGGGAGGAAAATTGGTGCTCAAAGAATTGGTCAGGCATGGTCTCAAGGTCATGGTGGGAGCTGAAGTTAAGGCGTTTGAAGGCAACGGCCGTGTAAGGGAGGCTTATCTTTCCGACGGTTCTGTTTTGCAGTGCGATATAGTGATTATCGGAAAAGGCGTGCTGCCTTCCCTGTCCTTTGTCCCCCGGGATCAGGTACGGGTGGATTTGGGCATCGTTGTGGATCAGCACCTGGAGACCAGTTCTTCCGGGATTTTTGCTGCCGGAGATGTGGCCGAATATGTGGATATTGCGAGAAAAACACCATGGGTCAATGCCATCTGGCCTGAGGCTGTCAATCAAGGGCGTCTTGCCGGAATGAACATGGCCGGCCGTAAAGTTGCCTACAAAGGAAGTCTAAGCAGAAATGTAATTCGCATCTTTGATGTGGATGTCATGACCTGTGGCGTGGTGGAACCCCCCGATGATCCCGGGTACCAGGTAATCAGCAAAATAGATCCGCATAAAAACTTCTACCGGAAACTGGTCTTTAGAAACGATGTTCTGGTGGGTCTTGTAATGGTCAATGATATCGATCAGGGAGGCCTACTGGTATCTTTGATACAAAGTGAAACACCCATTAAGATATCCGGGGAAACCATGCTGAAACCGAACTTTAATTATAAACAATTGCTTAAATTTTAACCATGAAGGAGGCCTTTATGAAAAAGGTAGTTGTTCACCCGGAACGCTGTGTTGGTTGCATGCAATGCATGGTTGCATGTGCAACAGCACATTCCAGATCCGGGAATCTTTTTTCAGCCATATGCGAAGTTCCTCTTCCCAAACCCAGGGTTCATGTGGGTGTTGGTCTTTATGGGGAAGGTTTTCCCAACCGCTGCAGGCATTGTGACCCTGCACCCTGTATGCTGGCTTGTCTTCCAGGGGCTATCTATCGGAACGCCGAATTTGAAACGGTTATGATCGATTCGGACAAATGTATTAATTGTGCATCCTGTGCCATGGCCTGCCCTTTCGGTGTAATCCGCTATCATGAAGATATGCATGCTCCGCCGAAACAAGTGGTAGCTGTCAAATGCGACAACTGTATCGACCGTCAGGCCAAGGGACTGGTACCGGCCTGTGTGGAAGCATGCAAATCCAGTGCACTTACATTTGAAACAACATCCGATGCTCTGAAGCGCAAGACCAATGAGGTGGCCCGAAGCGTTTCAATCGAAACCGGGAAGATTGTGGTCGCCCCGGGATTTAATCTGTTGAATGCTGCAAAAAAAGCCCAAATCAATTTAAAAGCCATGTAAACAAGGGGGGAGGAAAATCCATGAGCAAACATTACAAGGATATTACCATTACTGAAGATGGTCAGCTGATGTTGAAAAAAGCGGAAAAAGATCAGCTTGAAACCGTTTGGGACCGTTATGAATCACAGCTTCCCCAATGCGGCTATTGTGAAATGGGTTTAAGCTGTCGAATTTGCAACATGGGGCCATGCCGGGTGGACCCGTTCGGTGAAGGACCCCAAAAGGGGGTATGCGGAGCAGATGCCGACATTATTGTGGCCCGGAACCTGGGCCGTATGGTGGCTTCCGGAGCAGCCTCTCACAGCGATCACGGACGCGACCTGGTAGAAGTCCTGGCGGCTGTGGCAGAAGGCAAAGCCCCGGGTTATCGTATCACTGATGAACAAAAGCTCAAAAGTGTCGCCAATGAGTATGGCATTGGAACCGAGGAGAAAGATATCCTGAAAATTGCGGGTGACCTGGCCTATTGCATGCAAGGGGACTTTGGCACCCGCCGCAAAACCATCACCCTGATAAAAAGGGCTCCCGAGGTCCGCCGGCAGTTATGGGAAAAAGTGGGGGTAACCCCCCGGGGCATCGACCGGGAAACATCTGAAATGATGCATCGCACCCACATGGGTGTGGATAACGGCTGGGACAGCCTATTGCTTCAGGCAATCAGAAATGCCCTTTCCGATGGATGGGGCGGATCCATGATCGCCACGGAAGTATCCGACATTTTATACGGTACTCCCAAGCCCGTTCAAACATGGGCCAATATGGGTGTCTTGAAGGCTGATCATGTAAACATTCTTGTTCACGGCCACAATCCGGTGGTATCTGAGATGATCCTCCTGGCCTGCCAGGATCCGGTTATAGTGGCTTTTGCCAAATCCAAAGGTGCCGAAGGCATCAATCTGGCAGGCCTTTGCTGCACGGGCAATGAGCTTTTGATGCGCCATGGTGTTGCCATGGCCGGCAATCATCTCATGACCGAACTGGTGATCGCCACCGGCGCCGTTGAAATGCTTTTTGCCGATTACCAGTGTATCATGCCGTCTTTGGGAAACATCGCCACCTGTTACCACACCAAAATGATCAGCACCAGTGACAAAGCACACTTTCCCAATATGGAACATCATGAATTCCACCCGGACAATGCCTCCGAACTTGCCAAAACCCTGGTGCGAAAAGCAGTGGAAAATTTCGAAAACCGGGGCGAAGTCTATATTCCTGTGGAACCCATGCCTGCTGTGGGGGGATTTTCCGTTGAAGCCATCTTAGGTGCTTTGGGTGGTACCCCTGAACCTTTGCTTGACGCCATCAAAGCCGGAAAAATTCGCGGTGCGGTGGGTGTGGTGGGATGTAACAATCCCCGGCTCAAACATGATTATGGTCATGTGAATCTCATCAAAAATCTCATTGAAAATGATATCCTTGTGGTAGATACAGGATGTGCCGCCGTTGCCAGTGCAAAAGCCGGATTCAAAAATTCCGAAGCCCTTCAATTTGCCGGCCCGGGCTTAAAAGAGATATGCGGTGCACTGGGCGTGCCACCGGTACTTCATATGGGAAGCTGCGTGGACAATGTACGAATTCTGGTTCTTGCCTCAGCCCTTGCCGATGCCCTCGGAACCGATATCAGCGCACTGCCTTTGGCCGGTGCCGCTCCGGAATGGTACTCGGAAAAAGCCATTTCCATCGGAGTCTATGCCGTTGCTTCCGGTATCTACACCGTACTGGGACCCATGCCCCCCATTACCGGGAGCATGAATATCGTCAAACTGCTGACTGAAGGACTCAATGATATATTGGGAGCCACATTCGCCGTGGAACCTGATCCGGTAAAAGCAGCGCTGCTGATCAGAAAACATATAGAAAACAAGCGGGCAGGCCTCGGTCTGGACAGCCGTGAAGTAAAATAACAAATTAATGGAGTGCAAAAGTAATGGAGTGCAAAAGCTGTGCTTTTGCATTTTTTCGCAAAACCCGGACTTTCGCACTCCCTCTCCCAGTGGGGGAAAGTCAGGGTGGGGGGTTAAAAAATCCAACGTCCCCCCCTTGGAGAATTGGTCTTTACCCACACTTGACACAGGGGGTGGTATTTCTCTTTTTCAATCAGATCGTGGAAACGATTTTGCAAAAGGTGATCGCAGACGTTCCCCCCTTTTGAAAAGCTGGTCTTTACCCACACTTGACACAGTGGGTTATCAAGAAGCCGCGTTGTACCCTCGTTCTCACGCAGAGAATGGTAACAAGAAAAAGTCCATAACCATCGATATGAGGACTCTCCGGTATAAAACCCGAGAGTCCTCAACCATTAAATAAAATAACAAAATGATAAACGGTATCTTTGGGATCGAAAAAATGTCACGCCCTTTCAGGGCTTCTCTGGGTGGGTGGTCAACCCAGGGCGCTGCCCTGGGCTATGTATGTATAGCCCTTTCAGGGCAGGATTCGCAGGTTGCAAGGTAAAGGAGGC
>SKZT01000293.1 GCA_007127235.1 Desulfobacteraceae bacterium | reverse complement strand
TATGTAACTTTCGTATATAACTTTCGAAAAAAGTTTTTGGTTGCATCATCGGCCAAGAATATGCAAACAGCTCTATCTTCTCCATATAGACCTGCCAAAAATGGAACATATGACAAAATATTGACCATAAGTCAAATAATAAAGAAAAAATATTTGGCCATAAGCACCTGTGTTTAAAAATCACAGATACCCGTATAGTTTTCCGGGGTAAGTTTCAGAAGCTCGATTTTGACCGCTTCGGAAATCTCAAGGTTTTGAATAAAAAATGAAATGGCTTCCCGATCAATTGGGCCATGGGTTCTTGTTAAGACTTTCAGCGCTTCATAGGGTGCGGGGTAGCCCTCACGGCGCAAAATGGTCTGGATTGCCTCCGATATTACCGCCCAGTTTTGTTGAAGGTCTTTGCAAAGGGCTTCTTCATTCAAAATAATTTTTTTCAGTCCCCGGAGCAAAGATTTCAGTCCGATAAGTGTATGTCCGAACGGAACCCCGATGTTTCGTGATACGGTGGAATCCGTCAGATCGCGCTGCAGGCGTGAAATGGGAAGTTTGGCTGACAGATGCTCGAAAATGGCGTTGGCAACGCCCAGGTTTCCCTCGGAATTTTCAAAGTCAATGGGGTTTACCTTGTGAGGCATTGCCGATGAGCCCACCTCGCTGTCCACAATTTTTTGTTTGAAATAATCCATGGAAATGTATGTCCACATATCCCTGTCCAGGTCAAGCAAGATGGTATTGATCCTTTTGAGCGCATCGCAAAAAGCCCCCAGGTTATCATAATGTTCAATCTGGGTGGTCACCCTTGAACGACTCAACCCCAGAATATCATTGACCAGGTGATTGCCGAATTCAACCCAGTCCACATCCGGATACGCCACATGGTGTGCATTGAAGTTTCCTGTAGCCCCCCCGAACTTGGCTGAAAATGGAATCTGCCTGATCAGCTCCAGTTGTTTTTTTAACCTGTCCACAAACACATACAATTCTTTGCCCAAACTTGTCGGTGATGCCGGCTGTCCATGGGTGCGCGCCAGCATTGGGATCGTTTTCCATGCCTGTGCTTTTTCAGTCAGCTCAGTGAGAACATCGTCAAGCGCGGGCAAAAGCACCTCAAACCATGCATCCTTTACGGACAGAGGCAATGCTGTATTGTTGATATCCTGGGAAGTCAACCCGAAATGGATAAACTCCTTGAAAGATTTCAGACCGGAGATGTCGAATTTTTCCTTTAAGAAATATTCCACCGCCTTGACATCATGGTTTGTCACCTTTTCGATATCCTTGACCCGCTGAGCATCTTCCATGGAAAAATGACGGTATATGTGGCGTAAAGACTCAAAACAACTTTTATCGATATCTTTGAGCTGCGGAACCGGTAAATTGCACAAGGCAATAAAATATTCGACTTCCACCTGCACCCGATACCGAATCAGTGCCGCCTCGGAAAAATACCGGCTCAAATATTGGCACGCCCTGCGATACCGCCCATCCACAGGGGATACTGCCGTCAAAGGTGAAAGGCTCATCAATTGTTCTGCCTGATCGTTAGATTCCATGTTTATGTACCTCGTTTGTTCGCTGGTTTTTGCCTGAATAACGCCTGTTAGAAAACTCTGTTTCTCCCTCCCCCAACCCCTCCCAGAGGGAGAGGAGTTTCCGGACAGGCACTGAATATGAAAATTACCGTTTTGACAGGTGATGGTATAAAAACTTTCTTGTTGATGTCAAGCTGTCAAGTAAGGCCGTCCCTTCAGGACTCCTTTAATATGGCCTTTACCGGGGGTTTCAACCCTCGTCGTTATACACAAGCATGGTGATGCACAGGTTGCACCGGCGGTAAGGTAAGGATTCAATAAGCTTGTAGGTGCGGATTCATCCGCACACTCCGGCGGATTTATCCGCCTGCACCGGGATATGCAGAAGCAAAATTTTTTATAATGTGAATAATTTGCGACTGCAATTTATGCCTCAACTTTTTTGCATTGCCTGCGCTTGCATAGGTGCGGATTCGTATGCATGCGACACTTGTATATAACGACGAGGGTTTTAACCCCCGGTCAGGCAACACAAATTTTGAAGTCCTGAAGGGACGGCATATCGGTGAATTTTTGAACGTGTTGGCCCTGTGGTTTGCGTATTGATTTTCTGCCGGGTTGTTCATGTTTTACCGTTTGGTTTTTTGATTTTCATGAAACCACAATCTTTGCCAGTCACCTTAATTCATCTGCAGGAACAAAACTCCAAGGATTTTTCAGTCCAATTTTAAAACTACACATAACATTTACATTGACATTTACAAGATATCGATATAAGGTGGCCCAGAAAATCAAACAAAACATTGGAGAAAAAATGCAATCGGAACTGACTCCCAGACAAAAGAGTTTTCTGGAATACCTTCAAAAGGAATTATTGGAACGGGGCAAAACTCCCAGTCTTCGCCGGGCCGCTGAAGATATGGGTGTCAGCCATGCTGCGGTAGCTCAGTTGATCAAGATTTTGGAGGAAAAAGGTTTTGTCAGAAGACAGGGCCGCTACAGCAGAACCGTGTATTTACTTAATCGTGCCAGGGAAACTTCAGCCATTCAGCGGTGGCTGGAAATTCCGGTTATTGGAAAAATCACAGCGGGGGTTCCCATGTATGCACAGGAAGAATGGGATGGCAGTCTGGTGGTGGACTCCGGGATATTTCGTGGACAGAATCTTTTTGCCCTTCGCATCAAGGGAGATTCCATGAAAAATGCCGGAATTCTGGATGCAGACCTGGCCATTTGTGAACCCCGGCAGTTTGCCCAAAACGGTGAGATTGTCGTGGCTCTGATCAACCAGGAAGAAGCCACGGTGAAGCGGTTTTTTTTGCATGAAAGGTATGTGGAGCTTCGTCCTGAAAATGACGCGTTTCAACCGATGCGTTATGTTTTTTCAGAGGTCTTGATTCAGGGAAAAGTAGTCGGGATTCATCGGGGTCCGGAAGAGATGAACAAGTTTTAGGTGACTGGCAATAATAAATTATCCAAAGATTGCCAGTCACCTAAGAAACAAGGAGTTGTCCATGTATGTTCAATCCGGAACCCGGCCTGGCCCGTCATCTGATGCCTGCCGATTGTGGGTGGGCACCAGCGGCTATTCCTACGTTGAGTGGACCGATGCGGGGTTTTATCCTGTAGGGACTCCTCCCGGCAGGATGCTTCCTGTTTACGCCCGCTTTTTTCCCATTGTCGAGCTTAACTACACCTGGTACCAGATGCCCAAAGCCGAGGCTCTGGAACGTATGGCAAGCCAGGTGTCTTCGCAATTTTTGTTTACAGCCAAACTGACGCGCAGCCTGACCCATGAGGTGGACCCGGTTCAGTGGCGCGGAGAAGTTTCCCGCTATCGTGATGGCATTTCAGCATTGATTCAGTCGGGACAATTAATTGCCGTTTTGGTGCAGTTTCCGCCTGCCTTTGATCGGGTATTGGCAAATCGCAAGTTTTTGGCAGCACTTTTGGATGAACTGGAAGGTGTGCCTCTGGCTGTGGAATTTCGTCATCGTTCATGGGCAAATGACCGTGTTTTTGCCGAACTGGAGCGCAGGAAAATCACGCTGGTCAATGTGGACATGCCCGCTTTGCCGGGACTTTTTCCTTCTTTGGACATTGTGACCAACCCGGAGCTTTTTTATTTCCGGTTTCACGGACGAAATTTACGGGGATGGCGTTCCGGTAATATGCAAAAGCAGTTCGATTATTTCTACACGGATGAACAGCTTGCCGAATCGGCCAATGGGACAGTGGCAAAAATGGCCCGCCAGGCCCAACGGGGGGTAATTTTTTTTAACAACCATGTAAGGGGGCAGGCGGCCAACAATGCCCGCATGTTGGTAACAAAGCTTGCAGAATGTGGTCTGATGAATAATGGCAGCTTCTAAAAGTGATCAGAGTGTAACCTGTTTGTGTAAAAAGACTTGTGCTCAATTGTAGGTGCGAATTCATTCGCACAATGTGAACCCCGTTGTCCATTATAGAGTCTATAGCTGTGGTGATGAAAATTGTACCAAGATTGGCCTGAAAAATCCTGATTGTAACGGATTTTGGGGTTTGGGGGGTGTTGAAGGAGTGCAAAAGCTGTGCTTTTGCATTTTTTTCGTGCGCCATACTTTGCGTGGGAACCAGGGTATAAAAATAATTCTCTGGTTACATGAATTGAATGACGTTTGAGGCAAATTAATGCATATGGCACAATCCAAAACGTGGGGAATTTGGAACGAGGGCGGGTTTGGAACCCGCCCCTACAGGTTTCAACTGTTTATGTTGAGTGAATAGATGATCGGAAACATTTCTTTCCTTTGGTAAAGAGGGGTTTTTGCGGTTCCCCCCTTTTCCAAAGGGGGGACAGGGGGGATTTGAGGCTTTTTTAAATCCCCCTAAATCCCCCTTTTCCAAAGGGGGACTTGCTGCCCACAGCAGCCCTTAGATTGATGCCAATAGGCTGCATCGGGAGTAATGCTTAAAGGTGACTGGAAAGAACAGGCCATGTACCGTGCTGTCATTCATCTCAATGTGGCTGATTTTGCCGTGGCTGTTGAACGTGCGGTGGATTCACGATTAAAGGACCGCCCGGTCATTGTAGCTCCCAAGGGCACCGGACGGGCTTCGGTGTATGATATGAGCAACGAGGCTTTTCTTTCCGGTGTGCGTAAAGGTATGACCTTAAGGCG
>SKZT01000234.1 GCA_007127235.1 Desulfobacteraceae bacterium | reverse complement strand
AGAAACAGGACATCAAAAATGGCGTTGATGGAGCCCAGGAACGCCTGGCAGCAGCCGAAAGCCTGACAAAAAAACTGGAGCTGATCCTTGAAGGTGAAAAACCCTACGATATTTTCGTGCGTTGGAAGCCCATCGAAAAACAACCCATAGGTTGGAATCCGGACCTAAATGACGGTGTGAGACTCAACATCCGCCCCTTTATGACCATCCCCGATGTCGGCAAGAAAGGTGCAGGCGTATTGCGGGACAAACCCAACATCAAATGGAATAAAGACCGCGGCAAAGATGTTGCCTCAGCTCCCTGGTATCATCTGTTCAAAGGCGACCGTATTAATGACCATCACCTTACATTGATGGAAAAAAAGTTATCTCTTAAGTTTTGAAGGTGAACAAATGACCAAAAAAATAAGCGGATCGGAATATCCTATTGCAAAGATTTTTAGCTCCGAATTTGATTATGTGATTCCACCTTATCAACGGCCATATGCTTGGACTATCGATGAGACATCTGAACTTTTCCAAGACCTTTTGGATTTTTATTTAAATGAGCAGGATGAGGGATATTTTCTTGGCAGCATAGTGCTTATCAAAGAAGAAACAAAGCCTAATGCTGAAGTAATTGACGGTCAGCAAAGGCTTACCACACTGACAATATTACTTGCAGCCCTATCTAACGAACTTGATGGTGAATTAAGATCTGATTTTGAGAATTATATTCGAGAACCAGGTCGAGCTTCGCTAGGACTTAAATCCAAACCGAGATTGGCCCTCAGAGAGCGTGATAAAGATTTTTTTGCCAATTATGTTCAAAAGTTAAAGTTCGAAGAATTGTTAACTATTGATTCCAAATCACTTTCCAGCGAGGCGCAAAAAAATATACAGATTAATAGCAAGATGATTTTGGAAAGATTAAGATCAACATTCCGTGGAAATAAGAATGAACTTTGCAGTTTCGGCTCATTTATTGTTCAGCGCTGTTTTTTAGTTGCTGTGTCCACACCCAGTCAAAAATCTGCATTCCGAGTCTTTTCTATAATGAATAGCCGTGGTCTTGACCTTCTGCCCACCGATATTGTTAAGGCAGATATAATTGGGAAGATTTCCAAGGAAAAACAAGATGAATATACGCTGCGATGGGAGGATATGGAAGTTCAATCTGGCCGGGATGGCTTTAACGATCTGTTTGGTTATATTCGTATGATTTACGCTAAAGAAAAAGCTAAACGGGCTTTATTAGAAGAATTTAGACATCATGTCGTTGGGAGGATTCCATCCCCGGAAAAGTTGATTGATGATGTATTGGAACCATATGCAGAAGCCTTTCTTATAGCAAGAAAGGAAAGATATGTATCTACCAAAAATGCTCAGGATGTGAATGCTTTTCTAAAATGGTTAAACCGAATCGATAACTCAGATTGGCTTCCACCAGCAATTCTCTTTTTAGCCCAAAAAGGCAATAATTCTGATTATGTTCTTTGGTTTTTTAAAAAGCTGGAGCGTTTGGCTGCTTATCTTCATATTTGCGCAAAAAATATTAACCAACGCATTGCAAGGTATGCTGAAGTTCTTGAAGATTTACAGAAGTTACATGATATTTCATCTCCGATTTCTGCCATAGAACTGACTGATAATGAAAAAAATGAAATGGTTATGGTTCTGGATGGATATATTTATGAACTGACAGCTCGTCGGAGAAATTATCTCATATTAAGGCTTGATTCATTTTTATCTGATGGCGCTGCTTCATATAATCCCACCGTTTTAACCATTGAACATGTTTTACCACAAACAGTGAGTTCAAACAGTGAATGGGAAAAACATTGGCCTGATGAAAACCAAAGAAAACAGTGGATACATCGTATCTCAAACCTTGTTCCGCTAACCCAAAAGAGAAACTCCAAAGCTCAAAATTATGACTTTGATAGAAAGAAAAACGCATACTTTAGCGGGACTAAAGGCGTCTCATCATATACATTGACGACTCAGGTATTAAATACAACTGAGTGGACACCAAATATAGTTCAAAAGCGCCAAAAAGAACTTTTAGGTGTTTTAACTGAGAAATGGGAATTAAACCATCTTGAAAGTGATTGAACAACTAATAAAAGAAGTTCGTTCAACCGCAATATTCAACCCAGATGTCCAAATTGCGCCAGCTGTTATTTTGTGGCCGGACCGTGACCGTCAGTGGGAAACCATCATTCCACGTTTGCAAAATGAGTTGCCGGAGCTGTTGGTTTTAGGTGATTACGATCCGGCAAACCGAACCGGCCCAGGAATCTGGCTGCGCTGTGTGATAGCCGGCACAATCGAGGACGTTGTTTTTTCCGGCAATACACCCCCAATTCTCTATTTACCCGGTGTGAGCCGTCAGGACCTTCGGGCAATAGACACCTGCCCTGAACACCTTAAACCTCTTGCAGAACTTCAATACCGCGGGGTCATCTGGTCCCAGGTAAACGCCAAGGACTGGACAATTCTCGCTTTTTTGAAATCCGACCAGGGTGGGCTCGGTTTGAACGTTTCCCAGGACAACAAAACCAAAAATGCCATGCAATTGGCTCTCCACCGGTTGCTCGATGAAAATCTTGATCTTTTGAAAAGCAAACACCTGGATAAGGATTATTTCAACACCCTTCTTACCAGTGGAGATCCTGTGCGGGATCTTTTGCAGTGGATTGATCAGGGAGACACATTCAAGGTGCAACGGGGTCATAATGAATGGTCAGGGTTTGTCGAAGTGTGTGAATCCCAGTTGGCATTTAATCCTGATGCCGACGCCATTCTCACTGCGGCTTCAAAACTGGCCGAAGGTGAAGGCCCATGGCATCCGGTTTGGGAACGTTTTTGTGAAGCCCCGAACCGGTATCCCAATATTCCGGCAAGAATCCGTCAATGCCGGATGCCGGATTTGGAAATGTTTTCCAATGCAAAGACCCACGGCAACTGGCCTCAATGGAATGAAAGCCAGGAAAAAGACCTTCGTGATTCTTTAACATCTTTAAAAGACCTGCCGGAACATAAAGCCCGAAAACGTATTCCGGAACTTGAAAAAAATCACCGGGACAGAAGAAAACTGGTATGGGCCGATTGTTGCAAGCACCGGGCAATCCTTAAAAGGAGGATACCATTTTAAAAAGCTGCTTGCGGAAAACGACTGGATCATTTTAGACAAATCGGAATTTGGCGACGGAAACGGCTTTGCCTGGTGTGAATTTGGAAACATTGACCATGAGGGACATCAGAGGGGATGGAAACTGGCCCTTGCACTGGAAAGTTGTCTGTCCGAAATTCTGGATCACATTGACCATTTATTTGTGTCCGGGTGGAAAACCGTTCGGGTAATCACCGATCATGGGTGGCTGCTTGTACCGGGGGGGCTTCCAAAGACGGATTTGGCCGCAGCACTGGTTGAAAACAAATGGGGCCGATGTGCGATTGTCAAGGAAGGTGCGGTTACCGATGAACGAACCTACCCCTGGTACTGGAACCCCAACAAGCAGATTGCTCTGGCCGATGGTGTTGCCTGCTATAAAAAAGGCGAAGAATACGCACATGGCGGTTTGAGTTTGCAGGAGTGTCTGACCCTGGAATTGATCATAACACCCGGCCAATTACCCAAAATGGAAACAAGAGTGGAAATTGCCGATGTTGCCTGGAAAGGGCTTCGATGCAAGGTGGCTGTTGAAGGTGAGACTGCCGATTTATTCCTGGATATTCGTACTAAGCCGGGTGATCCGTCCACAAGCGTGGTCATGAAAACCAATCCCATCAAGGATAATGGTGTTGGGTCAGTTGTCATTGATAATGAGGATTTTGAAGGAACTGAAGCCTTTATTTTGCTGATGAACCATGCCAACGATATTGTTGCCCAGTTAAAAACGATTATCGGCGGAGATGAGCGCTAATGGAACTGGATCATATAGATAAACTGGCTGCATCTGTTCTGGATGGCTATTTGGTTCGTAAAGACCTGGTTCGCACTTTCAGCCGTCAGTTTCCGGTACCCACCTATGTGGTGGAATTTCTTTTGGGACGTTACTGTGCAGGCACAGACCCCGATGAGATTGAAGAAGGCCTTGAAATAGTGCAGCGCCAGCTCAGTTCCCGCACGGTCAAAGCCGGGGAAGAAGAATTGTTCAAGGCCCGTGCCCGTGAAAGAGGAGAAATAAAAATCATCGATCTTTTAAGCGCCCGTCTTGATGCCAGAACCGACTCCTATCTGGCGACATTGCCGGGCCTTCAGCTCAAAGATGTGCGTATCAATCCGGAAATGGTCAATGAACACGAACGCATGTTGACCGGTGGTTTTTATGCCGAGATTACCCTGAGCTATGATGCTGCCATTGCGCAGGAAAAAAACGGCCGCCCCTTTGGCATTGAAAGCCTGCGTGAAATACAGCTTTCCAAAAGAAACGTGCTGGAAATCCTGACCGAAGCTCGCAGAAAATTTACCACTGAAGAGTGGAAAGAGTTTTTGCTTCGCAGTATCGGGATTGAATCCAAAAGCCTGACTGAAAGAAACAAGGATGCCTTTTTCCTCCGAATGGTGCCGTTTGTTGAGAGAAACTATAATTTAGTGGAGCTGGGTCCCAGGGGGACTGGTAAAAGTCATCTTTTTCAGCAGATTTCACCTTATGCTCATTTGATTTCAGGGGGAAAAGCCACTGTGGCCAGAATGTTCGTCAACATGTCCACCGGACAGCGGGGACTGGT
>SKZT01000053.1 GCA_007127235.1 Desulfobacteraceae bacterium | reverse complement strand
TTGCCGCCAAAAAGAGGTATAGTCAAATTTGTTTTCATCGTTTTTGAAAAAGGCTATGAGTGAAAAGCTCAGGGCGATATATTTAAGCGAGTTTTCACCAAGCATGCTTACGGCGTGCGGAAGGTTCCTTATCTTATTTGGAAGTCCGAAAAATGGGGAGTTTACAACGCTCAGTACTTTTGCCGAAAGTATTGGATCTGCTGCGAGAATTTCGGCAAGTTTATTCAGAGATGTTTTATTGTCCCTGATCTTTTCAAGTATTTTTACTGCTATACCCGGCAGCGCAGGCAATTTATCGAAATTGTAAAGAAGTTTTTTTATTTTTTTATCATCACTCAAAAGAACTCTTTTCTTCCAAATTAGATAGGTAATCCTGTAAGTGCGAATTCATTCGCACATCTGACCTTTGCCTCGAAAATATCAATTTATATTCAAATAAGCAAGTTAAATTGAGAAGTTGAAAAAAACTTTGCTACCCTCCACACCCAAGGGTCGGGTCAGCAGAGGCTGCACCTTTACGAATCCGCTTCTTTTTTTTAATCTGACACAACAGGGTTTTATAAACCGGAAAGCCGGAGATGGGATCATGCTGACGGTCATCGGTTAATTCGTTTATATTGGCCTCCTGCCATTCTTTGGGGCCCAGGGGACCGCCGCCGCCAACTGGTGCATAGACAAACCCAGGCATAATTTTATCACTGACAAATGCCCTCATGGTGACACTGCCGCGGGGGGTTTTGATGACAATTACATCACCTGTACTGATTCGACGTGCTTTGGCATCTTCAGGATTCATTTGGACTGCAGGGTAGGGATATTTTTTTATAAAGCTGGGAATAGCCCTCAGACACGATTTCATATCCGGCTTGAAAGGACCGGTGCCCAGAATTAAAGGATACCGTTTATAAAGATCAGGATTGCTTACGGGCGTTTCTTCAGATTCTTCATACCGGGGAAGACCGTCATAACCATATTGTTCGAGAATTGTAGACTTGATTTCAAACTTGCCGGAGGGGGTGTCAAAGCCGGGACGACCGTCTTTTCGCAGCAGTCCCTTTTCCCATTTGCGGTAAACCATGGGTTTGCCGGGAAGAGCGAAAACTTTCCGGTCTGCCTGCATAAGGTCGGCAAGTGTAAGCCCGTATTGTTCCAGAATATCCCCTATGAGTTCGTCCGGGTGGCCTGGATAAAGATGGCCGTAACCAAGTCGTTCGGCCAGTTCCACCAGAATTTGATATGAGGGTTTGGCCTGTTCCACCGGTTCGATGAGTTTTTCCCGGTAGCGGATAGCATTACCGTAGTAGCAGTAGGAGGCTTGCTCAAATGCGGTGGTTGCCGGCAGTACAAGATCGGCATAGGAGGCATCCCGGGTGAGCTGAAGATCAATGCACACTAAAAACTCCAGCGTCTCCATTGCTTTTTGCCACAGGCAGGGATTAGGCCAGGCGGTCATAAGTGATGCTCCAAGAACAATGAGTGATTTGACAGGATATGGGTCGCCATCAATGATCGATTTAGGCAGAAGGCTGGCATGGGGCTCTCCTCCGCAATAATGGGCATAAATTGGGAACTGGTCTTTGCCGATGGATTTGTCCCATCCGGGGGTTTCCAATTGACGATGGGTTGGTAAAGGAATTGTTCGTCCCTGCCCCAGAAAGCAACGGCCTCCCTCCACATCCAACTGTCCTGCCAACGCCCAGAGCACCATAACGGCGCGAATGTTTTGAACACCGCTTTTGGTATATTCCAGGCCCGTGTACATGATATAGCTTGCACCTTCGGCATCGGCAATTCGTTCGGCCAAATCCTCAATGGTGCTTTCGGCAACCCCGGTAAGGCCGGCCACATGGGACGGTGTAAAGCTGCTGACATACTCGGCGAATTCGTCAAACCCCACCGTCCACTGGTCGACAAATTCTTTGTCGTAATATTCGTCCCGGATGAGTATATGACAAAGTCCCAGGGCCAGTATCCCGTCGGATCCCGGTCTGATAGGTATCCATTCACTGCCTTCCAGATCTGCTGCCCTGGTCTTTCGTGGATCAATGACAATGATATCGGCTCCTTCGACCGCCGCGATTTGAAGGCGTGCAAACATTTCCGGAGGGGTCGATGTGGACGGGTCTGTCCCCCACACCAGAATCAGATCGGAATTGTCAACATCCGAAAACATGTCGATGTGAAGGGATCCCATAGTCAGTTTGGGGGCCAGTACTCCCAGTGACGTGTAGCACGGGGAGCCTACCCCGAAAGTATTGGGTGATCCGTAGGGAAAAAGAATGCTGGATGCCAGATAGATTTCAGCTCCCTTAAGCTTAAAAGCGTCTTTGAATGCCCTTTCATAGGAGCCGGTACCGGCGTAAAACGCCGCTGCTTCAGGGCCGAATCGCTTTTTAATATCTTCCAGTTTTTCGGCGATAATGCTGTAGGCTTCATCCCAGCTGATTTGCTCAAAATCGTAGCTTCCCTTGGCACCTCGGCGCTTTAGTGGATGAGTGAGTCGTTTTTCGGAGTAAATGATTTCCTCGACACTGTTTGCGATGGGGCATAAAACCTTTCCAACAGGAGCCCCAGAATCCGGTTCCAGTCGAACTATCCGCCCGTTTTCATCAAAATGAACGATAGCGCCGCAACCAGGGCTGTGAAAGCAGAGCCCGCATATTCCTTGTTTCTTTTCCAAGATACCCTCCTTGAACTATGCTCTGCTGCCGATAAGGTACTGCGAGGTAATGTACTCCCAAAGATTGGCGGTTTTACGAATTTTCCAAGATACATTGCCATCAGCCCTTATACGAAAAGGAGGTTTGAAAACCCCATACTCGCCTGCAAACAGCCGGCGCATGGTGTCGATCCCACGTGGGCTGTACTGTTCGTTTCCGTTGCCGCTGAGCCAAAGTTCAGGTGGTGAAACCGCTTCGTCCCATGAAAAGGGATCAGAAAATAGAAACGTGGCGTCATTTTCTTTCAGCACCCGGTCTACCTCAAAAAGATGTTTCATGGGATCCGGAACTTTTTCAAGGATGTTTATTGCCGCAACTGTGGTAAATGAGTGCTCTGGAAACGGCAGCGCCAGAGCGTCGGCCACGATAAAATCAACACTGCCCAAATCCCAATTGCCATTCAAATTACAGGTTCGTGGCTCGGTGATATGGCCTTCGACAATCAGGTCGAAATCGATCTGCTTGCGGTTAAGAATCTCGCGTGCTTTGCGTATGAAAGCAATTGAAGTGTCAATGCCGATGACACGTTTATGGGATTTGGAAAGATCAAAAGACAGACGTCCCACTGCACATCCGATATCAAGGGCGTCCCCCTCACTTTCCTGGAAGTTGGCCGACCAGACCCTGTAGGCTTCCGTTGCCTGAGGGTCATTGATAAGGTCACAGAAATGACTCCACATGTAGGCTGAGAGCATATTTGGGGCATTATAGCCCCGGTCTTCCATGATTACTCCGCGTGTTTTTTTCGGCAGCACGATACCTATGCCTTCCCGGATTGGATAACGCCCGCTGCAGGAAGAGCAATACAGTTCACCTTCCAAAACATCATCAGAAATATTTTCCATGATCTTGAGCTCCAGGCGCACCTGCTCTTCAATGCACTCTGGGCAGATCAGTTTATCTGCCACCCATTTTTTCATTGTTTCCCCCCCAAGTTATCAGCGCAGGACAAGTCCAAAACTTATTTTCACCGATATCGCATTGTTAATTTTCGATAAAATTCATCCCTTTAATCAATTTTGAAAAAGTTAAATAGGAACTTGCGGTTTGTCAATGACACCAGCCTAAAAAGGCTTTTGATGGAGTATAAACGATACATTTTTTTGCGAAAGCACAGCTTTCGCGCTCCCTACATCTTCGCCTCCTTCGGCATTCCATGTTGCTTTTTTGCCGTTGCAGTGTTAAATATTTTCGGAATATTGATTGGAAAGGAAAAGAAAGCATGAACTTTCATGAACGTTCATATTGTGGTAAACTGAATCTTCAAATGAGAAGTCAAAAGGTTGTGCTTGCCGGTTGGGTGGATGCTCTGCGGGATCACGGAGATATCCTGTTTATACACCTGCGGGATCGTACAGGAATTGTTCAGGTGGTTTTCGATCCTGGCACTGCACCCTCTGAGGTGTGCCGCGCTGCAGGGAGCTTGCGCAATGAATATTGTCTCATGTTGACCGGTGAGGTGGTTCTAAGGCAGGAAGGCACCGAAAACCCGAACATTGAAACGGGAGAATTGGAGGTAGTGGCTGAAAATTTCCAGCTTCTCAACCGGTCCGAGTCGTTGCCGTTTCCCATCAGCGAAAAATCAATGATTGCCGGAGCAAGCCTCAGGTGTGGGGAAAATGTCAATGAAGATTTGCGATTGCAGTATCGTTTTCTCGATTTACGTCGTCCCTCCATGCAGGAAAGGCTTTTCAAGCGTCATCAAATCATGCGTGTTATCCGAAATTACCTTGACGAACAGGGCTTTGTTGAAGTCGAAACACCCATGCTGACGCGGAGTACGCCTGAGGGTGCCCGTGACTATCTGGTTCCCAGCCGTCATTTTCCGGGCCGGTTTTACGCTTTGCCGCAATCCCCGCAGCTTTTTAAACAACTTTTGATGGTGAGCGGCTTTGAACGTTATTACCAGATTGTTCGGTGCTTCCGGGATGAAGACCTTCGGCCCAACCGTCAGCCGGAGTTTACCCAGCTGGATCTGGAAGCGTCCTTTATCGATGAAGAGTATAT
>SKZT01000324.1 GCA_007127235.1 Desulfobacteraceae bacterium | reverse complement strand
TAGCGACTGTCAAAGCATGTGGATCGGCATTTCCGACATCTTCCGAAGCAAACCTTACCATTCTTCTGGCCAGGTAAAAAGGATCCTCCCCTGCTTCCAACATTCTTGCCAACCAGTAGAGGGCTGCATCCGGGTCACTTCCCCGAAGACTTTTGTGAAATGCCGAGATAAGGTTGAAATGCTGCTCGCCGGACTTGTCATACAAGAACACTTTTTTTTCCAAAATATTGGCTATATCCTGAAGTGTAATATTTCTGACATGTTTTTCCTGGCCCCAGATGGCCACAGCTTCAAGATTGTTCAAGGCCACGCGCGCATCCCCATCGGAAACAGCACACAGATAATTGATGGCATCAGGAGCAATCTCCAGATCCAGCTTGCCCAATCCTTTTACACGATCTTTAATTGCCCGGGAAATAACCTTTTCAATGTCCCTTTCCGACAACTGCTTTAGCGTGATTACCCTGCAGCGGGATAAAAGCGGAGCAATAACTTCAAAGGAGGGATTTTCCGTGGTAGCACCGATTAATGTAATTAAGCCGCTTTCCACATGGTGAAGAAAAGCGTCCTGCTGGGATTTGTTGAATCGATGAATTTCATCCACAAACAGAATTGTTTTTCTTCCATAAAGTCGCTGCTGCGTAAGGGCTTCTTCTACCACCGCACGAATGTCTTTGACCCCTGAAAGTACGGCCGAAAAGTGAATAAAATGAGCTTTTGTTTTACCGGCCATAATTTTTGCCAGGGTGGTTTTACCGCATCCCGGAGGTCCCCAGAGAATCATGGAAAAAAGCCGGTCACTTCTTACAGCCCTGGCAAGAAGTGACTTTTCTCCTGTCACATGATCCTGCCCCACAAACTCGTGGAAACTTGTGGGACGCATTCTCTCCGCCAATGGCTTGGAAGCATCCCCGGCTTTTCGGGCCTGCTCTTCAAAAATATCCAATGAGACTTTCCTCCGGCAATCGTCAGCGTTTCTTCGATCTATGTTTTTTCGACGGACGTTTATCTCCGAAGTTAAACTGATCAAGGCTTCCAGTTCGCTGCCTTAAAAATAATCTAATAGGAGTTTTGTCAAGGCCTGTCTCCAGGCGAATCTGGTTGGTAAGATAGCGAATGTACGAAAAATGAACATTTTTAGGATAATTGACAAAACAAAGGAAAGTCGGGGGGCCGGAGGAAACCTGGGTGCCGTAGTAAAATTTTATTCTCCGGCCTTTAACCATGGACGGCTCATTAATTCTCACAGCCTTTTCAAGTATCCGGTTGAACTGCCCTGTCCCAATGCGAATATTATACTGATTGTAAACTTCTCGAACCACAGGAAAAATTTTTTTTACCCGCTGACCGGTTATTGCCGATATGGTCAAAATAGGAGCGTAGCTCATAAATCTTGCTGCATAGCGCAACTCATCCTTGTATTTTCTTGAAACCATGCGGTCTTTTTCCACCAAATCCCATTTATTGAACAGGAAAATACATCCGCAACCGCGCTCGTGTGCATAGCCCGCAATGGTGATATCCTGCTCCGTGACTCCCTGGGAGGCATCCAGAAGGATAAGCGCGATATGACATCGCTCCAGGCCTTTGATGGCTTTTATTATGGAAAACTTTTCGAGTTTTTCTCTTACTTTTCCTTTACGGCGAATACCCGCTGTATCGATAAAAAGATAAGATTGACCATCTTCTTGATAAATCGTGTCGACAGCATCACGCGTGGTTCCGGCAACCTCACTGACTACAAGGCGGTGTTCACCCAATATGCGGTTGATCAGTGAAGATTTTCCGACATTGGGTCTTCCGGCAACCGCGATTTTAATAAGATCCTTTGATATTGCAGGCTCTTGCTGGGGGAATGCTTTAACCAATTCATCCAGAAAATCTGAAACGCCATAACCGTGAGCTGCTGAAACCGAATACAAATTTTCAATCCCCAGCTGATAAAAATCATAAAGCTCATGTTCCTGGTGCGGTCCATCCACCTTGTTGACCACATAAAAAACAGGTTTTTTCACGCTTCTGAGCATTTGGACCAATTCATTGTCAAACGGAGAAGGTCCGGCTTTACGGTCAAAAACCAACACAACGGCATCCGCCGAATCGATGGCCTGATTAACTTGAAAACGAATTTCAGCGGCAAAATCGTCTACATCCTGTGACAAATAACCTCCCGTGTCCACAAGGGTAAACTCCACATCATCCCAGACAGCATCCTTGTAATTTCGATCCCGGGTAACTCCCGGAAGATTATCCACCAGGGCATCTTGTGATTTGGTAATTCTATTGAACAGGGTTGATTTTCCAACATTAGGACGACCCACTAGGGCAACAACTGGTTTCATTTTTTTCTCTGAATTATTTCTTATTGCCAGTAAACTAAAATACAATTGTTTTAACATGATCCATCAAACTTATTCTGTAATTCCCATGAAGGCTGTGATTAGTCAACATAAAAAACTTGGAGTAACAGCAAGGATACGTTGTGGAATCAGCAGCATTTTTTTAGATCTGGCTTTTTTTAATGAAAAAAAATAAACAATGATTATTGTATCTTCTATGAACTTTTAGCGACCTGATATAGCAGTGCCTGAACGAAAACGCCCCTCTCTCTGGGAGGGCACAGGGAATGGAAAGATAACCTCCTGATATTATCAGACCACCACCCTGACCATTCCCCACCGGGAGAGGAAAAAAAGGAATACTGACATGAATTTCACAAAAGAGCTGAACACCGCCATAGATGCCGTTAAAAAAGCTTCCAGAATTTGCAGATGTATCTCTGAAACCTCGTCAAAGGTTTCTTCCGTGGAAAAAGATGATCACTCACCCGTGAGCATAGCCGATCTTGCAAGCCAGGCGGTCATTACCTGCACCTTGCTCGAAGATTTTCCTGATGATCCCATCGTTGGGGAAGAAGAAGCCGGGACTTTGCAGAAACATCAGAATCTGGCACAGAAAGTTTTACAATTGGCAAGTAGAGAAACCCGTATCATCAAGCTTGATGAATTGCTGGAAAATATTGAATATGGATCAAGACCTTTTGATCCTGTGAAAAGGTTTTGGGCCGTGGATCCTATCGATGGAACCAAGGGCTTTTTGAGAGGCGACCAGTATGCTGTAGCCTTGGCTTTGCTGAACCAGGGACAGGTGATTCTCGGGGTTTTGGGTTGTCCTAATATGCCTGTTGATTCGAACACATCAAATCATATGGGAGCCTTAGTGTATGCCGTCAAAAATCAGGGTGCGTTCATCATGCCTTTGGAAGGCAATCAAAGCCGGCAAGTATCGGTAGATTCGGTCACCGATGTCAGGATGGCCCGCTTTTGTGAATCGGTTGAAAAAAATCATGCCTCCCATGAGCAACATCAGAAAATCGCCGAAAGCCTTGGTATTATGGCAGCCCCCTGCCGGATGGACAGTCAGGTTAAATATGCGGCCCTTGCTAATGGAGAAGCCTCTATTTATCTGAGGCTACCCAGAACAAAACACTACCGGGAAAAAATCTGGGACCATGCTGCCGGATCGATCATTGTGGAAGAAGCAGGAGGAAAAGTTACCGATTTTAATGGAAAGCCTTTACAATTCAACCTTGGAAAAAAACTTGAGAACAATATCGGCATAGTGGCAACCAACAAATCTCTTCATGACCAAGTACTTGATGCTATTGCCCACGCCATTTGAAAACCCGAAGGAGATTAATATGGCCCAAATTACTTTGAAAGGAAATCCGGACGATAAAAAGGACAGGGTATAAACATGACGGAATACAAAATTCATCCCATTGTCTTGGGGACAAAAATTTTCGACAAAACCATGATGACTTACCAGTATGGAGGGGGCCAACAATACACTATTCCGATTTATAGTTTTTATATAGAAGGCGGCGATAAGAAAATACTGGTCGATACCGGTGAGATGAGCCCTATATGCTCCGAGGACCGCGAGAAAAGTATCGGAGGAAAAATCTACACTTTTGAAGAAGGCCTTGCCAAATGGGGCTTAAAACCGGAAGACATAGATGTGGTTATTCATACTCATCTTCATAACGACCACTGCGAAAACGATTATAAGTGCACCAATGCCACTTTTTTTGTTCATGAAAAAGAACTGGAAAGCATTTATAACCCTCATCCGTTAGACTATCGTTATTTGGAGGACTTTATCGTTGATGTACACGATGCCGGCCAAATCCAAAAGGTCGTCTCAGACCAGGAGCTTTTCGACGGTATCGAAGTTGTTCATACTCCTGCCCACACCGCCGGGGGCTTGACAGTGCTTGTGGATACACCCGGAGGAAAAGCCGCCATTACTGGATTTTGTGTGATTATGGAAAATCTGGAACCACCAGCTTCAATTAAAGCAATGGAAATGGAAGTCATCCCCCCGGGAACCCATGTCAATGCCTATGAATCTTACGACATTCTGGTCAAGGTAAAAACCATGGCGGACATTTTGATCCCTCTTCATGATCCCAGGTTTGCCCCTATGGACACAATACCATAAAATTGTGCGGTTTCAAAAGTCCACCCGGAGTGCAGAAGCTTTGCTTTTGCAAAACTTTTACCTGCAAAAATGTTTTTGGCAAGGTTAGGGCAAGGTTAGATGGAGTAGATCATACTGAAAAAAAAGCCCTGAAAAATGACCTTAAAATGGCCACACCTTTCAGGGCTAAAGAAAATTACCAATAAAATCAAACATTTATATGGTCGGGAAGACTGGATTTGAACCAG
>SKZT01000261.1 GCA_007127235.1 Desulfobacteraceae bacterium | reverse complement strand
AGAGGACAATACATGGCACATCGTTTACAGAGGTTGCATTCGGTAAATGCAATTTCACAACCTTTTCTTATAAATTCGGGGCTGACTTTGCCTTTATGTTTTAAAATTTCCCAGATTGTCTGCTTGACTTTTCCCGCCGGCGAAAACGTAGGATCCCTATCGTGAGACAGAAAATAATGGCAGCCCTCGCTGCAAAGTCCGCAATGAACACAGGTTTCCGCATATACTTTAAGCCGTGCTCCGGCCTCGTTTTTTAAAAGTTTGTTAATGGTTACTTCGATTTTATCTGGAGTCAACTTTTTGACTTCTTCATCAATACCTTTATCAAAAAACCGGTTTTGGATTTTCTCCGCAGTTTCAGTCATGAATTTACCTCCTTAAAACGTGGGATTTGTCCCATAAAAATAAAAACAATTTCGGGATCGGCCGAGGTGTAACCTGTTTGTGTAAAAAGACTTGTGCTTAATTGTAGGTGCGAATTCATTCGCACAATGTGAACCCCGATGTTAACTATAGGCTCTAAAACCGTTTTCCCTTAAATAAAGTTGCTGGATGGTTTTAAAGAATCTTCTGTAAATCCGTGCCGGATTTTAAGTGCGAATAAATTCGCACCTACAGAATATCGGATTTCACATAAACAGGTTACACTCGGAGCGGCCCACAGTATATAAAGCGTGTTATAAACACGCCATTAAAAGGTAAAGCATCCTTTCCGGTGTGTTCAACTGAAACACACCGATTTTTGAAAATAACTTTACCGAAAGACACATAAAAATTAAAAATTGAAACAACCAATAAAATAAACATTAAATTGAATATTACCAGTCATTGGCATGCCTGATGCCCCCGAATTCAGAGCCTATATATCCTCTTGTAAATGGAAAAAAGAGCATATGGCTTAACTTCGTAAATGGAATGATAGCCAGCATCACGCATCCTGACACGATGTGCAAAATCCCCATGAGTTCTGTCGCAGGCCACTGGTGATAAGTCCAAAAACCGGTGATAAAAGGAAGCGCAACAATTGCCAGTATAACATAGTCGGAGGTGGATGTAAGATAATTCACTTCACGGATCATTCGCCTTCTGAAGAAAAAAAACACACAGCTTGCAATTACAACCACTGTCAATACATCGGCAAGGCCGTCAGGCATAGCCCACCAGCTGATATCCCAGGATTCCTTGATGAGAATAATATGAGCCATCAAAAAAATGGGTGTGAATATCAGGCTGATATGAAAGGCAAAGGTAACGATTGTCAACCAGGGGTGGCGTTTCCAATTGGTGGATGCAAAAGGAATAATCCAGTGAAAAATCGAGCGTAACGCATACTTGAAACTGAAATATTCAAATACAACCCCATCTTTTTTCCTTGCTAAAATAGCCATGGAAACCAGGCGATAAAGACTGCCGCCTATGAAAATGATAAAGGCAGCCCATACCAGGGGGCCGCTGACAAAAGCATAAACGCTATGCATAATCCTTTTCCTCCTTTCATCCGAGGATATTCGATATTTTGACCACTCTTCGGTAATATTGTTCTTTATCAGTTCCGTCCTCGACACCCCGAACAAGAAGTTTTTTGCCGTCGGGACTAAAAACCGGATCCCAGAGTGCCTTAAATCCCTGTCCAAAATTTCTTTCATTCACCAAAACGAAATACCGCCCGTTTTTTTCGACCCTGACGGCTACATGATTGCCCTGAGGGCTGAAGACCGGTTTCCATACCATGTCAAAGGAATCATTCCAGCGGACACCATCGACCGCAACGTAATATTGTCCCTTATCCTTGCCCACGCAGGCCACCCGCCGCCCATCCTTGCTAATGACGCCATCTGTAACCAATTCCCCAAAGGTCAAGGACCAGGGAACACCGTTTACGGCCATGGTCCATTTGCCAAACTTGGGCGCCACAATAGCGGCAATATTTGTGCCGTCTGTGCTGTAAATATGATGCCATAACTGAAAAAAGCTCCGGTCCCATATCTGGTTTCCGTCTTTCATCAGAACCCATGCGCCTTCCTTTCTCACCGGAGCTGTCACAGAGTTTGTAGTGGGTGAAAATTTTGGTTTCCATACAGCCGGATAGCTTTCAGGCCATGTTTTTCCATCCACCGCAATGGTAGAGTCATGAATAGTGGTTCGAACCTCCGCAGCCAGATGCTTGCCATCCGCACTGAAATCCATATCCCAGACATTGACAAAATTCTTTTCCCAGGCCTTTCCATCTACCGCTGCAGAGAAGCATCCTTCCCGAAAAGACCAGATGTCTCCTTCGGAAATCGGAATTGTTTGAACCGATGCAGCCGTATGCAACCCATCCCGGCTGACTATAAGGTTGGTCATGAAAGAAAATTTATTTTCCCACCCAGTACCGTTAAGGATAGCAAAATATTTCATGCCCGACTGAGCAGCCACGATAATGTTTTTACCATCCTCAGAAAACTGGGTGCCCCATACAAAATCAAAGGTTTCCTCCCATGGCTCACCATCAACTGCCACGGTCCATGCGCCCGTGTCGGACACAAGCCCGACAAGACGTCCATCGGGAGCATATCTCAAATTCCAGACCTTATCAAAGCTGTTTTCCCAGGCAGTGCCGTTTTCACAGACAGAAAATTCCATTTCCCCAGGTTTGACCACTGCGGCGATTTTCTCCCCGTCCGGGCTCACGTACGGTTCCTCCATGTACTCGAATTGTTCTTTCCATTTACGAAGATCCGCAACCATGCGTTTGTCGACTTCCCAGTCCCAGGCGTTTAAATCGACCATTTGCTTCATCTCCTTGTGGTTAGCTAAGCATTTTAATTAGATGATTTTTCTCTTCCTTATCGTACACTTCTATACAATTAGAAGTCTAAAATGTAAAGTTTTTTAAAAACTGAGTACAAATTTGAAGTTTTTTTTCGGCTACTGTCAAAAAGTATTATAAAAAAACGCGGACTTCTCAGTAAAAAAACAAATTTTCTTGTCTTCGAAATTTTTCCATGATATTTAAAGTTTTCCTGTCTCCATGTCAGGGGTTAACCCTAAGGTATGGCGGCAGATTAATCAAGGATTTATTTTGGGTATATGCTCAACGCATGCTTTCTGAGTTAACGGAGAATGGGGCACATAACGCCGGTAATCTTTATTTTTAGAAAAATTTCAAAGGAGGATCAATAGATGGCTCATAAGTACAAAAGCGCAATCACGATAGTGGCGGTCATTTTATTGGGGGTTGCCCTTCAGGTCGTATTAAGTTTTGCCGAAATAAAAGATAGTCCTAATAAAGCTGCCGTGGAATTTGCCAAAGCTTATTATAAATTCGACCCGGCTATGAAAGACAGGCTTTCCAGCAAGCTTACGGAAGACCCGGAACAGGACCATGTGGCTATTTATATTCATCGAAAATACGAGGAAGCCAGGGATCGCGGGTATAGTCTGAATTATTTAAAAACGCGTCTTACGGATATTTCGACAAACACCTTGTCCCGGGATGAAAACAGTGCGGTGATAGAACTAACAGCCAGGAGCAGATATGCTCTCAGAACTTTTTTTACCGGCGACAGATTTGAGGTACATGAAACATTTAAGGTGGTGAAAGAAAATGGTGAGTGGAAAGTTTGTGGCAACCCTTTTTTCATTGCGGGAGCGGATAAATTTAGAGATCCTGTCTGAAACGTACCTGTTTGAGCATCATATTAAATATCTAACCTGATAAAGGCGGGCCGAAGTGTTTCCGTTTTGGAATTCGGCCGCCTTATTTTACCATAATCACTGTGCCGAATTTTCAACACGTCTTGATTTCATTCATATGTTCATCCAAGACCGTGTGAGGATGAAATACCCCCCGATGCATTGAAAGGTTTTCAGTATGGATTTGAGAGTATTGGGAGCGTTGGTTGGTTTTACTCTCGGATTTGTGGGATATATTGCGGTCAAAATTTGGGTGATGCCCATCCGCAGATACTGCCGATTAAAGGCCGATGTTAAAGCGGATATCGAGTCTTATAACAGGTCTATTTCTGAAAATACATGGAACAATCAAAATAAAAAACGTTTTAAAAATACGAGAAAAAAGCTTTCAGACTTAAAAGATTGCTATGATCATGATATTCCCGCGTGGTATAGAATGGCTTTAAAACATCGGAAGGAATCCCCACAGGAGGCTGCAAAATATTTAATGGACCTGTCCAATATCCGGGAGGGGCTTCATGCCCTCAAAAGGCTTGAGAAAGCAGAAGCTGCTTTGCTGTTAAAACCGCCTAAAGGAATCTAAAACTCATGACCGAAGAAAAAAAACGAGCGATTCTCTGCCCCAATTGCGGCAAGCTCATCAGCACTTCCGAAACCATTTGCCCTCATTGTGGCCTGTCCAAGCCGACTTCAAAATGGAAAAACAACCCTTTAACCAAGGGTATGGCAGATGAAAAAACGCTGCTTTGGAGCATTATAAGTATAAACATCGGTATATATATGCTCTCTTTACTTTTGTATCCCAGAGCAATGGGCGTGGCCATGAATCCCCTGACCATGTTTTCGCCATCCACACAGAGTCTTCTTTTGCTTGGGGCAACAGGCACCTACCCTGTTGATCAGTTTGGAAGATGGTGGTCGCTGGTGTCTGCCAATTTTTTGCACGGAAGTATACTTCATATTTTGTTTAACATGCTGGCTTTACGGCAGCTTGGGCCGCTGGTGATCCGGGAATTCGGCAGTTATCGTATGCTGATTATTTATCTGGTTGGGGGCACGGCCGGTTTTTTTGTGTCCTATGTGGCCGGAGTTACAGT
>SKZT01000269.1 GCA_007127235.1 Desulfobacteraceae bacterium | reverse complement strand
TTTGCGTGTCAAAATCTTTAAATCGTTTTTCTTCGGCAGGTGTCATTGTTTTTCCAATGATATCAGTTTTCAGTTTTTTTTGATATAAGCGGCAGCTTCCATTCCGGCGATACATCCTTCACCCACGGCTTTGGCTACCTGCCACGGGGGACCGCAAATGTCTCCGGCGGCATAAACCCCGGCGATATTGGTTTCCTGTTTTTTATTGGTAAGGATATACTTGAAATTCTCAGGATCCAGAGAAACGCCCAGCCTGGTTGCCAGCTCCAGAGCGCCTTTTGCCCCCAGCTCGATAAACAGGCCATCGACTTTCAAGCGGTCTTCGTTGCTGAGAATCAGCCCCTCGACACTTTCCTGACCTTCCACAGCTTTTACCCACAGTCCCGGATGTTTAATAATGTCGCTGTTTTCAACCTGGTTTTTAAGGGTATCGCTTACCAGAAGTTCTTTGTAAATCAGATGAACATTATCGGCGATCAGCAAAAGTGTCAGGGCTCCTGAAGCTGCCGCACTTTCATTTCCCACCACAGCCACGGTCTGGTTTTTGAAAAAGCCGCCGTCGCAGTCAACGCAGTAACTGACGCCTTTTCCCAATAATGCTTTTTCCCCGGGCACATTCAGCCGGTTTCTGGAAACGCCCATGGCAAGGATAAGGGCCTTGAATTTCAAATGCTTTTCGGATTCGGTGAGCAATGAAAATGAGCCATCGCTTTCTTGGCCGATTTCGAGGACATCTTCTTCGTAAAAAACAGCCCCGGCTCGCAGTGCCTGTACTTTTCCCTGATCCAGCATTTCACTTCCTATGAGGGTATTGTCCATACAGCAGTAATTTTCCAGGTGTGCCCGGCTCAGGGAACTGTTTTTGAGTTTGCCCAGCACGGCGACATTGGCTTTGCGACGTCCGGCGTGAAGGGCGGCCTGAAGTCCTGCCGGCCCGGATCCGATAATGACGATGTCATGATCAATGGTTTTCGGGTCCATAATAAACTCCTTTTTACGTTAAGCTTAGCTTTTTGATTGCATTGGCAAGCAACCGTTTGAGGCCGGCCACCTGAACCGGAAGATCAAGTTGTTTTTCCGTCTGCATAATGCTGTCTGTAACAATAATTCTGGAAACCGGAAAAGAAAGGATCTTTTCAGGACCTTCACCAACAAACAATCCATGAGTGGCGATAAGGGTGATATCGGGCCTGCAGGATTGTGAAAGAAGGGCTTGCATGGCTTTAACCATGGTTCCGGCAGTGCTGATCATGTCATCGACCAATATAGGGCTGCAGCCATCCACATTGCCCACAATATTTCTGACGGTTACTTTATCTCCGCTTTCCCTGACCTTGTATATGTAGGCGACCGGAATATCCAAAATGTCCGCCCAGGTATTGACAAGCTTGGCGGCACCCAAATCGGGAGCCACAAGCACCGGATTTTTCGGAAGTGTTTCTTTGATAGTTTCGGCAAGCAGGGAAATTGCCGAAAGATGTTCCACCGGACATGAGAAAAAACCCTCGAAAGTGGATTTGTGAAGATCCACAGAAACGATTCTGTCCAAAAAGGTGGAAAGCATATCGGCGGCTACACGACCTCCAACGGGCTCGCCCGTTGTGATCCGTCTATCCTGCCGGGCATAACCCATATAAGGAATAACCCCGGTGACTTGTGCGGCTCCGGCTCGCCTTGCGGCATCTGCCATCAATAGCAGTTCCAGCAAATTTTCGGAAACCGGGGGGCTGGTGGATTGAATCAGATAGACATCACTGCCAAGGATGTCTTCTTTTATTTCCACATGAATTTCACCATCCGGAAAACTTTCAATATCGCACTTTCCCGCTTGTACCCCCATAACCTGTGAAATTTGATTGGTGAGCGCCGGGTTTGATCTGCCGGATATAAGAATCGGTTTCAAGGTTTTAGTCCTCCCCCGTTTATGTTTAAATATCATAACTTAAAGAGGCGTTATATTGCAAATATTGTTTTTAACGCATTAAGTCTAAATGTATTGTGATTTTGGCTTAAAGGAGTGATATTGCACCTGGGATGATGAAACATATCACAAAATTGGCCTGAAAAATCCTCGGAGTTTTTTTCCTGCAGATGAATTAAAAAAACAGGCGGAATTCAACAAAAACCCTGGAAGGGTGACATGTTATAGCCGGTGGTTTTTAACAACCGGATGGGATCTGTTGGAATTAATCTTCTGTAGCCTGGTTTAAGAATTTGGTAAAATCTTCAATTGCGGAACACTTAAAAGACAATTCAAAAAGGTTTTCCAAAACATCAAGAGATTGAACACCTTTTATTTTTTCGATAACGTGAGGTTTAACAAAATCGAATTTTAATTTCAGGGCCTTTATGAGCATTTCCTGGGCATTCTCAAGCTTGCCGCGTTGCTCATACTCTGCTGCCAATTTGGCTTTTTCCTGGATAAATGCTTTCTCGACTTTTTCTGCGCCTCTGCGCTCCAACATCTCGGCAATGGTTCCCATATATTTACCTCTTTCTGACAATTCTTTATCGGCTATTTTTTCGATTTCTATGTACTCTTCCTCGCCCCGGATGCTGTAAAGATAATGCATTACGGTCACCAGAAAATCCATGAACTCTGATTCCGGCTCTATCTTTTTGATGGAATCGAAAACCTTGATCAGGTACTCCATGAATTCATTGCTGTGGGAATATCTCCATATTATTTCGAAGCAGGCTGACCGCATTTTTCCTCACCGAAAGCACACGTCCAAAAATCTTATCGTGTGGACTTTGTATTATTTCCATAAATTTAAGTATAGTGAGTTCTGCCAGTCAGCGCAAGGCATATTTGCCGGGGGTGAATTGATCAATTTCCTTCCGGAAACGCCTCACTGTCAAATAGTTAGTTTCTCTGTGGTCTCTGCGTTAAAAAAAATGCTTTCGAAATGTGGCGGGGAAAATTTAAAACACAGAGTCCACAGAGAAGACACAGAGTACACAGAGGATTTTTTATAGCGCAAGGCGCTTTATTTTCATGGTTAATTTACACCTCCAAATCTGTTATATGGGGTTCAATTTTAGCGCATCGGGTTACACAAACGCCTCTGTGCGAATGAATTCGCACCTACAGGTAAAATTCAGGGCCGGGGGAACAACCTGTGGGACTTTTTCACGGATATTCGATTCCGGTGATCAAGTCACCGGCCCAAAATGGGCGAATACCGAAATCCCAGGTAACAACTGAGGAACACTGAACACTGAAACCTGAAACCTGAAACCTGAAACCTGAAACCTGAAACCTGAAAACTGAAAACTGAAACCTGAAACCTGAAACCTGAAACCTGAAAACTGAAAACTGAAACCTGAAACCTGAAAACTGAAACCTGAACCCTGAACACTGAAACCTGAAACCTGACACCTGACACCTGACACCTGACACCTGACACCTGAAACCTGACACCTGAAACCTTGAACTTCGAACCCTCAACCTCCCCCCTCCTCCTCCCCCCTTCCTCTTACTCTTCGACGTTTTGCTTATTGACTCACAGATTTTGATTTGCTACACCTTTTTTAATATCCTTTACTTTATCGCCCTGTCTTCAAAATTGGATCACCTTTAGGAATTGATTTGATGGAACCCGTTGTAAAATCAATATCTGAAACCCTTTCGCCATGGGAGCCCGGTATGTTTGCAATGGTTGTTTATTTTGTCGCTATTGCTGCACTGCTGGGGGTGATTCTTTTTCTTGCCGGGTGGCTGGGAGTTAAAAACCAGAGTGTTGAAAAGCTTCGCCCTTATGAAAGCGGGGTTATTCCCACCGGGCTTGCCCATGTTGCCTATCCTGCTCCTTTTTATCTGGTGGCCGTCTTTTTTATGATTTTCCAGGTGGAGGCTGTCTATATCTTCTCCTGGGCCATTGCTTATGAGTCTTTGGGTTGGAAAGGATGGTTCCAGATTACCTTTTTTATTTTCGTGTTGCTCATAAGTCTGTTGTATATCTGGAAAAAGGGAGGACTGTCATGGGGACCCGCCGGGAAAAAATGACGCAGATACAAGATGATATCCTGAACAGACTGGAAATTTTGATCAACTGGTCTCGTAAAAACAGTCTTTGGCCGGTGTATTTCGGGTTGTCCTGCTGTTTTGTTGAACAGGCCGCCGGTTTTGCCTCCAGATATGACATTGCCCGGTTCGGTGCTGACTTTTTTCGGGCTTCTCCCAGGCAGGCCGATTTGTTCATTGTTTCCGGCACCGTTTTTAAAAAAGTGGCGCCTGTGGTAATCCGGCTCTACGAGCAGATGGCTGAGCCCAAATGGGTAATTTCAATGGGGTCTTGCTCCAACAGTGGCGGGATGTACGATGTTTACAGCGTGGTTCAGGGTGTGGATCAACTTATCCCGGTGGATATTTATGTGCCCGGATGTCCCCCCCGCCCCGAAGCCCTTCTTCAGGGGCTGGTCATGCTCCGGGAAAAAATTGTTTCCACGGAAAAACCGGCCCGTCAGGTTTTTCATCTGGGAGAGGGTACCCAGGGGACCGTTAAACCGGTACTGGAAGACGGTGTTACCAAATCCAGGGATCCCCGTGGGCCAGGTTATAACGGAATTCCACCCCGGGGATCATCTGTAACCCCTCCCCATTTTTATGAAACCCGCTCGGATTTAATGTGGACTCCTCCGCCAGGAATAATTGAGCTATCATCAGAAGAAAAATCCCTTGCCGCCAATTTGAGCGAGTTGTTTTCAGAAGATATTTACCGGGAAACCGATACATCGGATATGCCCTCATTTCTTGTGGCTTCCCAGCGAATCAAAGAGGTGCT
>SKZT01000294.1 GCA_007127235.1 Desulfobacteraceae bacterium | reverse complement strand
CCTGAAACCTGACACCTAATGACTCTGCAGCAGAACGAAGCTCAGAGGATTTTTCATGCCAAGCCTGAGACAATTTTCATCACCCCAGGTTAAACCCAACTTAAATCAACTACCGAACTTTTTGAGAAGCTACACGGGAACGATCCAACCAAATGGATCTTTGCTTCTGCCGTATTGAATATCGGTAATGGCATCGAAAAATTTATGGGCGACAGGCCCGGCTTGCCCATCACCCACGGTGATGATTTTGTCATCATATTTGAGTTCTCCCACAGGAGACACCACCGCTGCCGTGCCGGTGCCAAAAATTTCCTGAAGTTTTCTGCTGCTATGGGCTTCGATTATTTCATCGATGCTGATTTTTCTTTCCGTAACTTTCATACCCCACTTTTTGCCCAGTTCAATGACAGAATCCCGGGTAATTCCCGGAAGAATACTCCCGTTTAATATGGGGGTGATAATTTCATCGTTAATGACAAAAAAGATGTTCATGGACCCGACTTCTTCCACATATTTCAGTTCCACACCATCCAGCCACAACACCTGGGTGTAACCCGCCTCATGGGCTTTTTGCGCCGCATACAGGCTGGCAGCGTAATTTCCCGGTGTTTTGGCTTCACCCAGTCCTCCACGCACAGCTCTCACATGATCTTTGGTGACCCATATTTTAATCGGGTTGAAACCTTCACTGTAATAGGCCCCGACAGGCGAGAGTATAATAAAAAACCGGAATGTATATGATGATCTCACACCCAGGAAAGGATCCATTGCAATACAGGTGGGACGAATATACAGGGATGTCCCGGGAGCCCCCGGTACCCAGTCTTTTTCAATGCGAATTAAGGCTTTTAGGGATTCAAGAAAAAGATTTTCATCCATTTGTTTCATGCAAAGAGCATGAGCTGACCGGTTCATTCGCCGGATATTTTCCATAGGTCTGAAAAGTTGGATGCCTCCCGAGGATGTTTTGAAAGCTTTCAGACCCTCAAAAATCGCCTGGCCATAATGAAGTACCATGGTGGCCGGATCCATTTCGATGCAATGGTAAGGTTCAATGCGGGCATTATGCCACCTTTGATCCGGATGATAATCCAGGTTGAACATGTGGTCTGTAAAGATGGTGCCGAAGTTTAATTCGGAGTCATCCGGTTTTGGTTTTAAATGTTTTGTCATTGTGATGGTCAGATCCATGACAACCTCCTCAGTGTGATTAGATAAACTGTAGAATCCCTGCCTCAGAATTCATGCTTTTTTCAGATGATTTGTACCCCATAGCATCTGGCCCGTATCATGGTCATATTCCCTGATTGAACCGGTACCCAGCAGCTCCATAATCTGAAATTCTCCGGCAAACATAAAAGTATCTGAAAAAAGACGCCCTCCTGATGTTTTGCCCGTTTGGTCTGCCAGAATAATCTGAGCGTGCACATGCCATTTTTCATCATACAAAATATTGCCCGAGCATCCGGCAATTTCCATGGGATTTTCGTTCCGGGAAGTTACATAAACCTGCTGATTCTGGTCAAAGGTGCCGATGGTAAATAAAGATACGGCTCCGCTTACCTGAAAAGTTGCGGTTTTGATACCATGGTGCTGACAAAAATCCGAGACCGTATGGATGATGTCTTCTCCGGCGGGCATACGTCCTATAAATATGCGGCCGAGCGTATATTGTAAAAAATTATAATTTTGCATTTGAAAAATGAAATAGCATAAAAGCGTTATAAATCAAGATATAAATTCATTTATTCAAATTCTTGTTCCAATTTCCCAATGTTTGACATTTGGGCCAGGGTCCCTTATTATCTTGTGGTTTATTCAATTTTGCAGAAATTATGATGAAAGGAATCCAAATATGAGTACAGCCGAGTCCATGGCGAGTATAGATCCGGTAAGGTTATCTTCCAATTCCCAATTTAAGTTCAAATGCCATCCAGGGGTTAAATGTTTCACGCAATGCTGCCGGGGGATCAATATTACCTTGACTCCCTACGATATCATCCGGTTGAAAAATCGCCTGAATCTAAATTCCGAAGAATTTCTGGCCATTTATACCAAACCGGAAATTCTGGAAAAAACTGATCTTCCGATCGTAACACTGAAACTTTTGGATGATGAGCAACAATCGTGCCCTTTTGTGCGTGATGATGGATGTCTGGTTTATACGGACAGACCGACTACATGCCGTTATTATCCTATCGGTGTTGCATCCCTTTCCCACAAGGAAGGTTCTGACGGGGAAGAATTCTATTTCTTTGTTCATGAACCTCATTGCAAAGGCTTTGAAGAAGATATGCAGTGGACAGTTCGTCAGTGGCGGGAAGACCAGGGGGTGGATGCTCATGACGAGATCAACGCCGGGTGGACAGACCTGGTGGTTCGAAAACGGTCCTTTCCGAAAAACATTAATTTAAACCAAAAGGCCAAAGACATGTTTTTCATGGCCAGCTACAACATCGACAAGTTTCGGGATTTCGTGTTTAATAGTACTTTTCTTCAGCGCTACCAGGTGGATGTCGCCACTGTTCAAAAAATCCGGGAGGATGAAATCGAGTTATTGAAGTTTGCAGTAAAATGGTTGAAAGGTATTTTCTTTCGAAGCGACGAAAATTCCGGAATAAAAATCAAAGATGGTGGGGAAAACCTTGGAGTGTAAACTGTTAGTGCAAAAAGACTTGTGCCCAATTGTAGGTGCGAATTCATTCGCACAATATGAACCCTGAAGTTAACTATAGGCTCTAAAACCTTTTTACCGGAAATAACGTTGCTGGAAGGTTTTAAAGAATCTTCTGTAAATCCGTGCCAGTCACCTTAAGTGCGAATGAATTCGCACCTACAGAATATCGGATTTCACGAAAACAGGTTACACTCAAAAACTTTTGAAAAAATTGTGGGTTGGAAGTACGAAAAGTTTTGAGCCCCTGTGATCATTGAAATTGTACGTTGGGTTTTCGGAAAGCTACCAAAATGGACATAATGGACGAAATTGGACATGGTGGACTGGCCACTAAGTCCACTGTGTCCATTATGTCCATTTTTTATGAAATTTCAGACCTTGCCGCCTTAGTTTTTTTTGGTCCCGGCAAAGGCTATTCGTATCCTTCGTAGGCCAGGCCCTCCAGGATTTTTGGGTCATTAAGGCGATCGTCGATATTCACATTGAAAAATTCTTCAATGGGTTTTAAGATTTCAGGATTGTTTTTCCAGACGCTTTGGGCAGCATCAAGCACCTTTTTCAATCCGTTTTGGGTTGCTTTGCCCAGGGGCTGGCGGCAACCGCCCGATGGCATGCCTAAAATGGTCATCAAAAGTTTGATGCCGATGGGGTTTCTGGCTTTACATTCCACTTCTCCATAGGGGGTTTGTTCCCGGGTTTTGATCATCACAAGTCCAAACAGGGGGGATAAAGCTTCCATGAGAATTCGGGCCTCGGATTCCTTATTTTCATGGAGAAATGACACCATTTTCCCGACCGCTTCCGGAGCGACATTAGATACTACGGATATCACCCCGGCGCCTTTGACCAGGGGATCAGTCATCATCTCAAAGGTCATGCCATCGTCACCGGACAGGATAGTGAAATCGGGGCCGCAACAGGTGCGGGTTCGTCGCATGTTTTCGATATTTCCCGTGGCCTCTTTGACCGTGTTGACATTTTTGAATGTTTTATTCAACAGGGCCAGGTCTTCAGGAAGAAGTTGCGTGCCGGTTCTCCCCGGAATGACATAGGGGATAATTTCCAAATCAGGAAAAGCGCCGGCTATGGGACCGACATATTCTTTTCGGATCTCGATTGAACTGGGGCCGTTATAATAAGGGTCAACAAGTAAAACCGCATCCACATTGATTTTTGCTGCATGCTCGGTGCCCTGCATGGACTCTGTTGTATTGTTGCTGCCTGTGCCGGCAATACAAAGGCACTTTCCCCGGGTTTGCTCCGCAATTTTTTCCACCACATTGAGATGTTCTTCCCATGTCAGAGCCGGGCTTTCTCCTGTGGTTCCCACAGCCAGAATGCCGGAAATGCCATTTTTTATCTGAAACTGAGCAAGCTTTTGCAAACCTTCATAATCGACAACATTACCCGAAAAGGGCGTGACCAGCGCGGTGAAACATCCTGTCAGCATAATTTCCCCCTTACTCATTCGACCTTATATTAGGATTTAGGCATCCGGTGATTAATCGTGGTGATAAAGCTTTCCAGAAATCTGTAAAAACAAAGCATTGACTTGAAAAAGATAAGTAAATAAATGGAAGTATCATGTCAAGAAAAAAAGGTTAACTTTTCAGGACATGGCTTTTGTTTGGTTGGCGCACTTAAAATTAAAGGTTTTATTTTAAAATGATTTAGAGTATATTTTCGAAAATATGAAAATTCATTTAAAAAAAAGGATATTATTATGGTTCAAGCTAAAAATGCAGAGGAATTTATTGCCCTAGCCCGAAAAGCCATTGCTTCCAACCCGGATTGCGGGGCTTCTCATTATAACCTCGCTGTTGCCCTTATCGGCCAGAAGCGCTATGAAGAAGCGGAGCAATCGCTCAAAGATGCGATTCATTGCAGTCCCAATCTGGCAGAAGCTTATGTGCTTTTGGGAGGGCTGTGTTTAAACCGGGGGGACCTGGAGGGCTGCCTGAAATACAACAAGGATGCCATAAACTCCCGGGCCGGTTTCGCGGAAGGTCACGGAAATATTGGTTTTGTGTATCTTCAGCAGGGAAAAATCGAAGATGCGATTTATCATCTGGAAAAGGCGATTCGATGGAACCAGAAATTTTTGCAGGCCTATGCCAATCTTGCAAACGCTTACCTGATGAACGATCAGGTGGATGAAAGTATTGAGACAAATTTAAAAGTTCTCGAACTCGAGCCGAATTTTCCGGTGGCTCACAATAATTTAGCCATTGCTTATCTTGAAAAGGGGTTGCATGACATGGCCGCAAGACACTGTGACAAAGCCCGGGAGTTAGGCTACGAGGTCGCTGAAAATATTGTGAAGGAAATAGAGAGGTATCGGCAAGGATAACTTGAGCAAGAGCGCAACAGGATATTGTTCCCATTGAATAAGTTTATATTTTTTCTTTCCGGCCTTGACGAACCTGTCACGGAAAAACATTCTGCCTGGAGCAACCCGCTTCCAGTTAGCCGCCATGACGGGGTAAATCCCGACAAATCACCTGTTACTTATGGTGATTATTTTACGGCAGCAGAATTTTTTTTATCGGAAAATCATTTTCAAAGGCTTATCTCATCCATTGATGAGCAATCCCGGATGCCGATTTTTCAGGAAAACATCGAAAATGTTTCGATTTTTCTGGAAAAACATGGCGAATTTTATCATCCTTCAAAAATCCGGGTGTTAACTCAAAATCACCACTGGGAATTTGTTTTAAATGTTGCAGTCAGCAAAGCGGGTTTGAATTGTATTTCAAGCGAGTTTGAACTGCTCAGAAAATTAAGAAAGGAACTGCCGTGGCAATTTATTCCTGCAGTATATGAAAAAGGGGATGTGAAACCTGCGGGTGGGAAAGCGAATTTTAGAATGTTTTTGGGACAATGGTTTTCCGGATTCAACGAGTTCCATATTCATTCCGCCGGTTGCGAAGAAGCCTACTGCATTGAAGTCTGGGATCAAAAGCAGGGCAACTGCTTTCTTTCGGAAAAACAGGGCTATGAACTGTATCGCCAGACAGCCCTTATTCAAACATGTTATCACAATACCGGGACTTTTGAACAGATTCATCCATGGCATCATGCAGCAGGTGATTTTGTGGTAAAGATCGAAAACGGCCGCATGCAGGTCAAACTTATAACCGTCAGGGGCTATCATGCGCTCATTTGCAATAATGCAAACGATTTGGATTCCAAGCTGGATGCGCTGACATTTTTTTTGATGGATCTGAGCATTAAAAACCGGCTCGACCGCTTTAGGGGTGTCGGGGATATTGCATGGGCGGATGACATTTATCTGTTGGCAACTATCGACGGTTTTTTTAAAGGGTTGCAGCAAAAAATTCAAAGAAATATTATTTCCCAACAGTTGGTTGACGATTTTGTTAACCATTTAAATGGCATGACTCCATCCCAGACGGATGCATTTTTTGGAAATATTATTTCGGCATGGCCCCAGCAAGCACCGGAATTGCCGATAATTAAGGATAGAATAGGAGCACATGCTTTTTTTTTCGAATTTTTCACCAAACAATTTCTGGCAAAACATTTTGCTAATTAACATTGAGCTTGGTAACCTCGTTATTTTTTATTGAAAAAGCGTTTCAATGATAATATATCTGCCCCTTTAAAAAGGGAGATTGGAAAATAAAAAAGAGATTAGAAAAAACAGTTTAAAAATAGCCCTGACTGAGAGGAGGTGACTCAGAAGCCATATCGGGAAAAATCGATTTTAGAGTAGCGAATTATTAACATTAATGGAGGTAACACGATGAAACATGAAACCCCCCTGTTGGACCAGTTAGAGTCTGGACCTTGGCCCAGCTTCGTATCTGATATGAAGCAAGAGGCTGAAAGACGGGCTAAAAATCCTGACAATATCGAGTATCAGATTCCTGTGGATGTCGTTGAGGATATTATGGGTCTGCTCGAGCTTTCTTATGTGCATGGTCGAACCCATTGGAAACATGGTGGAATTGTTGGTGTCTTTGGTTACGGCGGTGGCGTTATCGGCCGCTATTGTGACCAGCCCGAAATGTTCCCCGGTGTTGCACATTTTCACACCATGCGCATTGCACAGCCCGGTGCTAAATTCTATACCACGGAACATCTGAGAAATCTCTGTGATTTGTGGGATAGGCGTGGAAGCGGACTCACCAATATGCACGGTTCAACCGGTGACATTATTTTTCTTGGAACCACTACCAAACAGATCGAAGAAATCTTTTTCGAATTGACCCATAACATTGGTCAGGATTTGGGCGGTTCCGGATCCAACCTTAGAACACCTGCCGATTGTATCGGTCAGGCCCGTTGTGAATATGCCTGTTATGACACTCAGGATCTGTGTTATGATCTGACGATGGAATATCAGGATGAGCTTCATAGACCGGCATTTCCATATAAGTTCAAGTTTAAGATGGATGGTTGCCCCAACGGATGTGTGGCTTCCATTGCACGTTCGGACATGGCTTTTATTGGTACCTGGAGAGACGATATCAAGATCGATCAGGAAGCGGTTCAGGCGTATATTGGTGGCGAGTTTGTTCCCAATGCCGGTGCCCACAGTGGACGTGACTGGGGTGCATTTGATATTCAAAAAGAAGTCATTGGATTATGTCCCACCGAATGTATGTGGATGGATGGCAAAGAGCTGAAAATTGACAACAAAGAATGTAACCGCTGCATGCATTGTATCAATGTAATGCCCAGGGCCCTTCGTATCGGTGATGACCGTGGTTTATCGGTCCTGGTGGGTGGAAAAGCGCCCATTCTTGATGGTGCCCAGCTCTGCACACTGATCGTACCGTTCGTTAAAGCCGAATCACCATACACCGAAATCAAGGAAAACATCATCGAACCTATCTGGGATTGGTGGATGGAAGAAGGTAAAAACCGTGAGCGTCTTGGAGAATTGATGAAACGTCAGGGTATGCAGAAGCTGCTCGAAGTGACAGGCCTGGAACCCGATGTGAGAATGGTCCAGGAACCCCGAACCAACCCGTACATTTTCTGGAAAGAAGAAGAAGTCGAAGGTGGTTGGGATCGTGACATCAATGAATTCAGAAAATACCATCAGAGATAAAAGGGAGGAATCATGGCATTTATTTCTTCAGGATACAATCCGGATAAACCGATGGAAAACAGGATCACCGATATTGGTCCTCGTAAATACGATGAGTTCTACCCTCCGTTTATCGCAAAAAACAAGGGTAAGTGGCTCTATCATGAATATTTGAAACCGGGCGTACTGGTGCACGTAGCCGAGTCCGGCGATGAGGTCTATACCGTTCGTTGCGGCGGGGCTCGCCTCATGTCCGTGACTCTCATTCGTGAAATTTGTGAGATTGCCGATAAACATTGTGGCGGCTATCTTCGTTTTACCACCCGAAACAACATCGAGTTCATGGTGGACAGCAAAGACAAAGTACAACCGTTGATCGATGATCTGGAAAGCCGTAAGTTTGATGCCGGAAGTTTCAAATTCCCGGTAGGTGGTACTGGTGCCGGTATCAGCAACCCTGTTCATACCCAGGGATGGCTTCACTGCCATACACCGGCAACCGACGCTTCAGGCCCGGTGAAAGCGGTCATGGATGTTCTTTTTGATGAATTCAAGAATCACAGAATGCCGGCCCACTTGCGCGTGTCTCTGGCATGCTGTCTGAATATGTGCGGTGCTGTTCACTGTTCAGATATCGCCATTTTGGGTTATCACCGCAAACCGCCGATCATTGACCATGAATATTTGGACAAAATGTGTGAAATTCCATTGGCGATCGCTTCCTGTCCTACAGCCGCCATTAAGCCGTCAAAGGTGGAACTGCCTGACGGCAAAAAAGTCAACAGCGTGGCTATAAAAAATGAGCGTTGCATGTTCTGCGGCAACTGTTACACCATGTGTCCTTCCCTGCCTCTGGTTGACAAAGAAGGTGATGGTATTGTTTTGATGGCGGGTGGAAAAGTGTCCAACCGTATCAGCGCTCCCAAGTTTTCTAAAGTGGTTGTGGCTTTTATTCCCAACGAAGAACCGCGTTGGCCCACAACATGTGATGTTATCAAAAAAATGGTTGATGTCTATGCTGCAAACGCCAGGAAATATGAACGTCTTGGTGAATGGGCTGAAAGAATTGGATGGGAAAGATTCTTTGAGAAATGCGAGCTTGAATTTACGCATCATTTGATTGATGATTTCCGTGATCCGGCTTATTTTACCTGGCGCCAGACGACACAATTTAAGTTCTAAAAAAACGAACCCAATGCGGGGGGCCTGAGTTGTATTACATGAGTTGAATAAATGGCTCATTACAAAAAGTGCCCCCCGACATTTAAAGGAAAAGGGGTGAAAGAAGTATGGAATACGAAGAAGCAAAAAAAATGATCGTTGATGGCCTTACCAAAAAGATGAAAACAAAGACCAAATTTTATTTCAACGATTTAGCTAAAATTATCGATTTAAAGCCCAGGGAAGCCAAAAAACTGATCAATCAAATGATTCAGGACGGCACGCTTGAGTACTGGTCAAGTGGAAGTACCTCCTTGTATGGCCTGAAAGGTGCCGGAAAACAGGCCCATGCGGAACATGAAGACTAATCGGTCGTTCTCAGTTACCGATATTTTCTTTCCAATTTTTAAATCAGATCTTTTTCTCTTACGCGGATGTTTCCAACGGATCTTCCAAGAATAATAATTGCTGCCATGCGCGGAGGATCCGGCAAGACGGTAATATCTGTCGGGATTATTGCAGCTCTGGCAAGACTGGGAAAGACCATTGCGCCTTTCAAAAAAGGTCCGGATTACATAGATGCGGGCTGGCTTGCTCTTTCCGCAGGCCGGCCTTGCTATAATCTGGACAACTTTCTTATCCCTGAATCAAAAATTATGAAGTCCTTTTTCCGGCATTCCCGAGGTTGCGACATCGCAGTCATCGAAGGAAACCGGGGGTTATTTGATGGGATCGATATTGCCGGAAAAACAAGTACGGCTGAACTGGCAAAACTTCTTCATCTGCCGGTCATCTTGTGTTTGGATTGCACCAAGTCCACCCGATCCATGGCGGCGATTGTTCTAGGATGTCTGAAGTTCGATCCGGAAGTCCAAATTAAAGGTGTAATCTTAAATCACGTGGCGGGTACACGACACCAGGAAAATATCCGAAAAAATATCGAATTTCATTGTGGAATTCCGGTTTTGGGAGCCTTACCAAAGCTTAAAAAACAAAATTTTCCCGAAAGACACATGGGGCTGATCCCGACTCCCGAACACAGCAGCGGTTTTGATTCTGTTTTTGACATTGCCGATATTGTGGAAAAACATGTGGATTTGGAGGCCGTTGAACAAGTGGCCTGCAGTAGCGGTGCTTTGAAGGCCCTGGATACTGTTTTTGAACAAGATACACAGGGTGCGGTCAAGGAAGCTGTTGCAGATTCCCCGGTAATCGGTATTCTTAAAGATTCGGCGTTTCAGTTTTATTATCCGGACAACATTGAAGCCCTTCAGGCTGCGGGCGCTTCTGTGACCTTTATCAGCCCTTTTGAGGATGATATTTCTCCTGATGTGGATGCGCTATATATTGGCGGGGGGTTTCCGGAAACCCATGCAGAGTTGCTGGCTGAAAAAGAAAATTTCAGAAAGAACCTGAAAATTATGGCGGAAAAGGGCCTTCCCATATATGCAGAGTGCGGCGGGCTCATATATTTAGGAGAAAAGCTTGTTTTAAAAGACAAATCCTACCCGATGGCCGGGGTGCTTCCCCTGGTGTTCGGTCTTTGCAAAAAGCCTCAGGGACACGGGTATACGGTTATCAAAGTGGAAGGCAAAAATCCTTTTTTCGAGGTGGGAACCGAATTCAGAGGCCATGAGTTTCACTATTCAAATGTTATAGAATGTCCCAACGAAAAAGGGGATATGGTGTTTGCCATGCAGCGGGGTTTGGGAATCAAGGATAACAGGGATGGTTTTATCTATAAGAACGTTCTGGCGACTTACACCCATATTCATGCGCTTGGCACACCCGTATGGGCAGAAGCCATGGTTCAGCGTGCCCGTGAATATAAAAAAACAAAATGATCGCCCGGTTAATGCTTAAACGTCTTTAAGCAAAAGGGCTCGCACAGGGCAAATATCAATGCATGCAGTGCATTCGGAAAAGTTGAGGGGGGATTCCTCCGGCTGTCTATATGCACTGATTACCGTTTCAAATCCTCTTTTGGCAAAAGTCAGGTAACTATGGCCATGTTTCTTTTGGCAGACCCGAACACATTTCCCACACAATACACAACGGTTTTGATCAATCAACAAATAAGGATGCCCCGAATCCAAGCCCGGATCTTTAAGACGAACCTCCAGTCCTTTCACTTTTAATCCCACCTTCAGAAACTTGCCTATTCGCTGCAGTTCGCATCGTTTATTTGCAGGGCATTCTTTGCACTTGATGTCATGAACCGAAAGCAACAGTCGAAAAGCGGCTTTTTGAAGGCTTCGTACTTCGGGTGTGTCGGTTTGCACTTCGAGTCCTTCGGCCACTTTTTGTGTGCAGGAGGCGACAGGTTTCCCGTTAATTTGGACATAACAAAGACGGCATCCGGCAAATGGGATTTGCCCATCATTCAGATAGCAAAGATTGGGTATGTAGATATCGTTGTCAAGGCAAGTCTGAAGAAGATTGGCACCATCTTCAGCCTCGATATGTTTATTGTCTACCAGGATTTTCACCATGGTTTGGTATCCTTAATTTTGCTTAAGACGTTTCTTTTTCTTCCTTTGGACGTTCGATAACCGGTGCAAGATGGGGTGGGGAGATTTTAAATATGGCATTGTAATCCGGAGGGCAGTGAACCTTGCACTCGCCGCATTTGATGCAAAGATCTTGATCAATGCCTTTTTTGCGGTTTGATGTGGTAAATACGGCATCTACCGGGCAGCACCCCACACATGCGTCGCAACCCCTTGCACACTTGTCCAAGTCGATATAAAAGGCTGTCAGGGGACGACATGAAGCTGCAGGACAGCGGCCTTCCTTAATATGAGCCTCATATTCTTCCCGAAAATATTTCAATGATGTCAATACAGGGTTGGGAGCTGTTTTTCCAAGGCCGCACAAGGAGCCTTCTTTAATGTCCCGGCTCAGTTGTTCCAGCTTCTCAAGATCGCCTTCCTTTCCTTCCCCAATGGTCAGGCGCTGTAAAATGGATAGCAAGTGCCATGTGCCTATTCGGCAAAATGTGCATTTCCCGCAGGATTCCTTTTGCGTGAAATCCAGAAAATACCTGGAGACATCCACCATGCAGGTATCTTCGTCGAGTACCACCATACCTCCCGAGCCTATCATGGCCCCGGCTTCTATGAGTGAGTCAAAGTCGATGGGTATATCCAGAAATTCTTCCGGAAGGCATCCCCCTGAGGGGCCTCCGATCTGCGCTGCTTTGAATTTCTTTTTATCCGGAATACCCCCGCAAATTTTAAAAATCAGGGACCTGAGGGAAATTCCCATGGGAATTTCCACCAGTCCCGGGTGCGTCACATTTCCTACAACGGAAAAAATGGCGGTGCCGGGACTGTTTTCCGTTCCGATTTGCCGGAACCATGAAACCCCGTTTTTGACAATAGGCGGCACCAATGCCAGGGTTTTAACATTGTTGATGACTGTGGGAACGCCCTGCAGGCCTGTTTCGGCCGGATATGGGGGGCGGGGATATGGCATGCCCCGAAATCCTTCCATGGAAAGAATCAATGCCGTTTCTTCACCGCAAACAAAGGCTCCGGAACCTTGGAATATCTTTATTTCCAAATCAAAACCGCTTCCGAGAATATCCTTTCCTATCAGACCGGCTTCTTCGGCCTGTGAGATCGCTTTCTGGATTGTTTTTACCGCCAGAGGATATTCGGACCGAACATAAATAAAAGCGGTGTCTGCGCCTATTGCGTAAGCACTTAATGCAAGCCCTTCAAGAACCTGATGCGGGTTGCTTTCAAGGATAGTCCGGTCCATATACGCACCGGGATCACCTTCATCAGCATTACAGATCACTATTTTCTTTGAACTGTCATGTTTTGCGGCTATTTCCCATTTTGTGCCGGTGGGAAAACCAGCACCGCCTCTTCCTCTCAGCCCGGAATCCTTAACCAGGTTTAACAATTCTTCAGGGGTGCCTTTCAGGGCCTTAGCCCAGGAAACATACCCCTCTTCAGCAATATATTCGTAAATATCGTCAGGGTCGATTTTGCCGCAAAGATTCATTACGATCCGTTTTTCTTCACTAAAGCGCGAAAATTCCCATACCGTTGGGATCATCTCATTTTCTTCCATGGCCCCCAGGATATGTTCAAGTCTGGGATCACCCTCTTCGAGATAGAGCTTGGTGAGCATTTTGGCCTTGCCGGCGGTGACTTTCGGGTAAAAGATCGGTGGAAATCCCATTTCAGTATTTTCGATAATCACCCATGGTTCTGCATAACAGTGGCCGATACATCCTACTGGATGAATCTGAGCGTCGATTCCACGCTGCGCCAATGATTCCTCAAAGGATGCTTTGGTTTCCATGGCCCCGGCAGCAATACCGCAGGTGGCCAGGCCAATATGAATTTTGGGAACCGGCTTTGCTTCTCTTTCATTCTTACGTCGCTGAGCTTCGGCAAAAATAGCCCCAAATTTTTCATCAATGGTCTTAATTTTGCCCTGACTCATTTTTTTGCCTTTCTCTTTCTGCTTTTTCACGTTCTATTTGGACTCTCATGACCAGGCCTTCAACTTTACTGGGTGCCATGTGTCCGTGGACAGTTTTTCCCATAATGGCGACAGGTGCCAATGCACAACACCCTACGCAGGCGACACGGTCGATGCTGAACTCTCGGTCCTCGGTGGTTTCTCCCTCACGAATACCCAGTTTTCTTTCAAAATTTTCCAAAATGATATCGCCGGCCCTTACATGACAGGCGGTTCCAAGGCATACTTTTATGGGATTTTTTCCCGGCGGATTAAATTTGAACTGATTATAAAAAGTCGCAACGCCGTAAACCTGGCTGCTGGGTATTTCCAGAAAACCGGCCACCATCTTAATTGCAGCGGGAGGCAGAAATTTTACTTTTTCCTGAATCATTTGCAAAATGGGAATAAGGTTTGCGGTGGATTTTTCGTATCGGTCCAGCTGAGAACGCAGCTCCTCAAGAGCAGCTTTGTCCTCAGATGTCAAAACCACATCATCCATTCGACTCTCCTTTAAATTTTTTCCAAAGCGCCATATGCCGCCTGAATTCTATCTCTGAGAAGAAAGCAGAGTCGTTCCAATATATGAAAACCAATCTCTTTGTCCTGTTTCATTATGTCTCTTAGATCGGTTCCCTTTAAGCAGATAATCTCGGTCGGTTTCTGACAGCAGGCGGATGACATCAGAAAATGAGGGTCGCCAATCAAAGTCGACCAGCACCCGAAAACTCTTCCTTTACCAAGCTTTTCAATGACGACATTGGCTTTTCTGGCTCCCATATCCAATAATCTTTCAAGAAAAATGTGTCCATCCGCGATAATGTAAAGACAATCCCCGAAATCCCCCTGCTGAAACACATAATTTCCTGCATCGTAACTTTTGATTTTGCAAAGCGCTGTGATTTTTTCAATGGCCTCCTTTTTGAGATATCTGAAAAATTCACACTCCTTAAGAATAATTTCAATTTCTGACTGATTCATGGAAGACCTCTGGCGAAGAAGGACTAGACATATAAATAATTATTGTGATGTTCATACCTCATGGCGATCTTTAAATAACACTTTCATAACAATATTTCAAATATTCTTTTTGGATAATGATAACATACTGTTATGATATAAAAAAACATTGTATAATGCAAACATTGATGAATTTAACTCAAAATAAGATAAAAGTGGTAACCTGTCTTGACTTTTATTAGTTTACTATTTATGGTAGTTTTTATCGTAGTAAGAAACACTAGGTTATAAAGCCCTCCATTAAAAATTATAAGTACAAGGAAGTTTAATTTCCTTATTACACTTTAAATCAAACTTTTTTGCTGAATTCCGAAGAAGTTTTTGGATTATATGTGCCAGATTTTCAAGGAGGAAGAGGTTATGCCAAAAAAAAAATCGGTTAGTTTTGATGCCATGGTTAAGTTTTTTATGAAACAATATAAAATCCCGACCAAAAAAGATGTGGAAAAACTGATGACCAAGCTTGATCGCTTGGAAACTATGGTTAGAGAATCGGGAATAAAAGCTAAGACAACGGGAGGGGGAGTTCGGACTTCGAGGGGGAAATCCTACTCCGGAAGACCCGGGATGACTGCATCGGATATGGTTTTGGAAATTTTCAGGGAAGCGGGTGATAAGGGTGCTGGATTTGCGGAAATCCAAAATAAAACAGGTTTTAATGAAAAAAAAATTCGAAATATTGTATTCCGTTTAAATAAGCTTGAAAAGATTAAACGCAAAGACCGGGGTATTTACGTGGCCGCCTGATTTAGAAATTGTTTCTGTAAGAGCTTCTCTTTAATGTTTATGGTTATGGAGAACAAAATGATAAGACATCCTGTTTTAAATATCCCCATAATGATATGCCTCCTGTTGTTTTTAACGAATGGCAGCAGCACATGTCAGGCATCGGATTTATTAAAAGATGCCCAACAAAGCATGGCATTTTCTCCTGGTACCGATAAGCGGGTGGCCAATGCTTTGAAAGATGCCCTCGAAATCGGCATCCAAAATGCCATTGCCAGTGTTTCGGTTATTGCTGGATACTACAAAAACCCTGACATTAAAATACTTTTACCGGAAAAAATAAAAAACATGGAAAGTGTTTTGCGGGGTATTGGTTTTGGACCGCAGATCGATGAATTTGAATTAATAATGGCTCTCACATTTACTAATGTGTTTCAGCCCAGTTTTTTCCTCTTTGAATATTGACTTTTAAGGGAACTTTCATATTCCACACGTTTTCCATGGTTTCGCTCACAATTTGGGTGGCTTCATGGATTTCTCCGGGAGGTACTTCAAAAACCAATTCATCGTGAACTGTCAATAGCATTGTTGTTCCAAGCCTTTTTTTCCGTAAGACTTTATCCACGTTAATCATGGCTACCTTGAGTAGATCTGCTGCGGTTCCTTGAATCGGAGTATTAATGGCAGTACGTTCGGCTGCTTGCCTGATAATTTTGTTGGGGCTGTTTATTTCCGGAAGCAGTCTGATTCGGCCAAAAAGTGTGCTGGTTTGCCCTGTTTTTTTTGCAGATGCAATGGTCTGGTCAATAAATTTTTTGACTCCCTCATAGCGGGCAAAATAATTTTTGATATATGTTTCGGCCATTTTTCGGCTGATTCCCAATTCATTTGACAGCCTGTAAGAACTCATGCCGTAAATGATCCCGAAATTAATAACCTTGGCCTGCCTTCTTAGTTCCGAACTCATCATTTCCGGGAAAATATTGAATATTTCAGAGGCTGTTCGGGCATGAATATCTTCATCGTTATGAAAAGCTTCAAGAAGAATTTCATCCTCGGAATAATGGGCCAGGATGCGAAGTTCTATTTGAGAATAGTCGGCAGCCAACAGCAGCCATCCTTTTTGGGGAATAAAAGCACTACGGATTTGCCGTCCTTCAGGGGTACGGATAGGAATGTTTTGGAGATTGGGATCAGAGCTGCTCAATCGTCCGGTTGAGGTAACGGTTTGATTGTAGGAGGTGTGAATGCGTCCGGTTTCAGGGTTTACCAAATCAATCAGCGCATCTGCATAGGTGGTTTTTAATTTGCTCAGAGTTCTGTGTCTTAAAATGTGAGCCGGAAGTTCATGGCTTTTGGCAAGGGTTTCCAGGACACTTACATCGGTAGAGTAGCCGGTCTTTTTTTTGGTTTTTTTCTGAACCGGAAGTTTTAATTTTTCAAACAGGATCCCGCCTAACTGTTGAGAAGAATTGATGTTGAATGGTTCTCCGGCAAGGGAAAAAACCATTTGCTCAAGCTGTTCAAGTTGCATTCCGAAAGATTTCGACAGTGTTTGAAGCTGTTGGGTGTCAACACAAATGCCGGCTTGTTCCATCCGCATCAAGACAGGAATCAGTGGAAGCTCAACATTTTTGAAAAGTTCCATTACCCCCATATCCTCAAGGCGTGGTTTGAGAACATCCGCAGCCATGAGCGTTATATCGGCATCTTCGCAAGCATAGGGAATTGCTTTTTTCACAGGTACATAATCGAATCCCACCGCATTTTTTCCTTTACCGGTGACGTCTTCGTATGAAATGGTCTTGTGGTCTAAAAAATCCAAAGCAATCTGATCCAGGTTGTGGGCCCTTTTGGATGGGTTTATCAGGTAAGATGCCACCATGGTGTCAAAACAAACTCCCCGAAGAAAAATTCCGTGGCGGTTCAAAATTAACCAGTCGTATTTTATATTCTGCCCTACTTTTTTGATATCCGGGTTTTCCAGCACCGGCCGAAGCTGTTCTAAAACCACTTCGGATGTAAGCTGCAAAGAGGCATCTTCACCTTTGTGCCCGCATGGAATATAAAAAGCTTCGTCCGCCATAAGCGAGAAAGATAATCCCACCAGTCGTGCCTCCATGGGATTTCTGGAGGTGGTTTCGGTATCGATGGAAAATCGTTCCGATCTTTCCAGGCGTGATACAAAATCTTTCAATGTCTTTAAATCAAATATACCCTGGTAATTTTTGACATCAAGATCCGATGCCACCGGATACTGCTGTTGCAACTGCCTGAATTCCAGTACTTTAAAAAGTCTTGACAGTTTTTTATTATCCGGTGACCTGAACTTGTATTTCTCAGGATCAAATTCGACAGGAGCCTCCTTGTCAATTTTGACCAGCTTACGGCTTAAGTAAGCCTGATCATTGAATTTGATCAGATTTTCCTTCAGTTTTTTGCGGGAGATTTTATCCACTTGCTGATAAAGGGAATCAAGGCTTCCATAGGTTCCAATCAGTGAAAGAGCCGTTTTTTGTCCAATGCCGGGTACACCCGGAATATTGTCTGAGCTGTCACCTGAAAGACTCATAACATCAACCATCTGAACAGGGTCAACACCAAAAGATTCCTTGATGACCTGAAGGTTTATGGTTTTGTCCTTCATGGGATCCCAAATGATTGCATCCCGGGTGACCAACTGTATGAAATCCTTATCACCGGTTACCATAACAACTGAAAACCCGGCTGACTGGGCTTGTGACGCCAGGGTACCAATCAGATCATCGGCTTCATAACCCTCCATTTCCAATACTGGAAGATTGAATCCCTCTGTTAATTCTTTAATGTAGGGTATCTGGACCCTCAAATCCTCTGGTACTGGAGGCCGGTTGGCCTTGTATGCTTCATAGAGCCTGTGGCGGAAAGTAGGGGCCTTGGAATCAAAAAGCATGGCCAAATATTCAGGAGCACGGTCTTCAAGAAGTTTAATCAACATTCGTGTGAAACCGAACGTGGCATTGGTGGGAAGCCCCAGGGAGTTGGAAAGCCCCCGGATGGCATGGTAGGCACGATAAATATAACTGCTGGCGTCCACTAAATAAATGGTTTTTTTATGGTTGGTCTCAGACAATGGTTTCCTGCTCCGCTTATTTTTTCATTTCCCTTGTTTCTTGACAACGATATTCTGAAGGATTATATAATATCAAGAAAATTCAATAGGTTAAGCTTTGCCCATTTGGCTTTTAAAAAAGTTTGGGGACAGATAATTCCGGCTTTGTCCCGGAATGACGTGTGCTTTTAACAAAAATGATCAAATTACGGTACCATTAAATAATTGAAACAACAAGGCTAACTTCACAAGGTGCTAATGAATTCGCACCTGAAGCTTGATTTCAACCGAGGGGGTTTTGTAAAATGTAGGTGCGAATTCATTCGCACAAAGGCGTGAGTGAAATCAAATGGGTAAAAAATGAACCTCATGGGTATGCGATGCTCAGCAGTGCGAATGAATTCGCACCTACAGGTTAATTCCAAGGGAGGTGACATGACAACCAAACGAATTCGACGTAAAAGGATAAAAAGTTTTGATTGCCATTGCTGCCGTGGAGAATTTCGATTCTGCTGGCACTGCCGGTGCGATTTTTCAATTTGTCAGGAGTGCATGCTTGAAAATTTGTGGGGTATGTCCTGCAATAATATCACCTGGCAATGTCCTGACTGCGGCGATCAAAACGGTTTTGGAAACCAGTAATCAAGAGGGGCTGAAAAAATTGTGTTTTTCAAACAAAAAACCCTCCTGCTTCGATTCAGGAGGGTTTTTTGTTATACTTTTAAATATTTTTATTTTTAGAAATGGGTTACCGGTTTACATCATACCGCCCATGCCGCCCATACCGCCCATGCCGCCGCCACCCATTGGAGGCATACCTCCACCGGCCTCCTTGTCTTCAGGTTTGTCAGCGATCATGGCTTCTGTGGTAAGCATAAGCGATGCAACACTCGCCGCATTTTGAAGTGCCAGGCGGACGACCTTGGTCGGGTCGATAACTCCTGCTTCGATCAAGTCTTCATATACATTGGTTTCTGCATTGTATCCGACTGCACCGTCGCTCTTTTTAACTTGATCAATAACCACCGAGCCTTCAGCACCCGAGTTGTTGGCAATTTGACGCAACGGTTCTTCAATGGCCCGAGAAACTACTTTTACGCCGAGTTTTTCATCGTCTTTGATATCCATCTGTTCGAGAGCCGGAAGTGTTCTAACCAGGGCGACTCCACCTCCGGGAACAATGCCTTCCTCGACAGCTGCACGCGTGGCGTTGAGAGCATCTTCCACCCGGGCTTTCTTTTCTTTCATTTCAGTTTCAGTTGCTGCACCCACATTAATAACGGCAACCCCACCGATAAGTTTCGCCAGGCGTTCCTGGAGTTTTTCACGGTCATAATCCGAGGTTGTTTCATCGATTTGGGCACGGATCTGCTTGACCCGACCTTCCAGAGCACTTCTGGAACCGCCGCCATCAACGATAGTGGTGTTGTCTTTATCAATGGTTATTCTTTTGGCTTTTCCAAGATCGCCAACTGTAATACTTTCCAGTTTGACGCCGAGATCTTCTGAGACAACCTGGCCTCCGGTTAAAATTGCGACATCTTCAAGCATGGCCTTTCTTCGGTCTCCGAATCCGGGAGCTTTCACTGCAGCCACCTGAAGTGTACCTCTCAGTTTGTTAACCACCAGAGTGGCCAAAGCTTCTCCTTCGATATCTTCGGCAATGATCATCAAAGGTCTGTTCATTTTGGCAATTTGTTCCAAAATAGGAAGCAGGTCTTTCATGCTGCTTATTTTCTTCTCATGAATCAGGATATAAGGTTCATCCAAAGACACGACCATTTTTTCAGCGTCTGTGACAAAATAAGGGGATAGGTAACCCCGGTCAAACTGCATCCCTTCCACCACCTCAAGGGTGGTTTCCATGCTTTTGGCTTCCTCAACAGTGATAACACCTTCTTTGCCGACTTTGTTCATGGCTTCGGCGATGATGTTTCCAATGGTGGGATCATTATTGGCGGAAATTGTGCCAACCTGAGCAATTTCACGCTGATCTTTGGTGGGTTTGCTGATTTTGTGAAGTTCTTTAACCGCAACCGCCACAGCCTTATCTATACCCCTTTTGATTGCCATGGGATTGTTTCCGGCTGCAACCAGTTTCTGACCTTCCTCGTAGATAGATCTTGCCAGAACCGTTGCGGTGGTGGTACCATCACCAGCCTGATCGCTGGTTTTGCTGGCCACTTCTTTTACCATCTGGGCTCCCATGTTTTCAAACTTGTCTTCCAGTTCGATTTCTTTGGCAACCGTTACACCATCCTTGGTTATTGTGGGGGAGCCCCAGGATTTATCGAGAACCACATTTCTGCCCTTTGGCCCAAGGGTTACAACCACCGCATCAGCCAGTGTTCGTACACCTTTAAGCATGGCTTCCCGGGCTTTCATGTCGTATTTGATCTGTTTCGCCATAGTCTGTTTACCTCCATATATATCTTAAATTAAACTTATTTATAATCTTATTGTCTCTGGCTATTCGATGATGCCAAGAACATCATCCTCACGCATGATCAGGTATTCTTCACCTTCAATTTTAACCTCGGTGCCTGCATATTTCCCGAAAAGAATTCGATCTCCTGCTTTGATGTCAGGCGTGATCCTTTTGCCGTCATCGCCCATTTTGCCGTTACCCACCGCAACCACCTTACCCTCCGCCGGTTTTTCCTTTGCAGAGTCGGGAATAATAATGCCTCCCTTGGTAGTGCTTTCCTGCTCTACACGTTTAACCAAAATTCGATCCTGAAGTGGTCTCAAATTCATCTTGCAATTCTCCTTTTGTTACAAAAATTAGTGTTAAAGTTAGATTGTCACCAAAATTTAGTTTTCGATCTCAAAGTCATATCTGTTCTGCCTTTGATTCGGTTAAATCTTACTTGTTGGGGTCATAATAACCTGTTGAATTTCAATTTGAAAATCAAGAATGCATACGTGGATATACATCTGATGTTCAACCCCTGACATTAATCATTCCCTTTTAATTGTAAAGGCTGATTTATGAAATTATAAATAGTTTTTTTAATTTCAGGAATTCCTGTGAAAAGTGTTTCGAAGGTTATTCCGGGGTCGATTTTTTTTCGGCAGCAGGCGCGCTGCTCTCTGTAGACCCCTTGGGTTCGCCGGTTGTTTTGGTTTCGGATGAGGACGGCTCCTCTGTTTTTTGGGTGGTTTTTCTGGCATAGTCTGTAACGTACCAGCCGGAACCCTTCAGATGGAAGCTGCTGTGGGAGACAAGCTTATGTAATGTGCCGGAGCACTGTTTGCAGGTATAAAGGGGATCATCGGAAATTTTCTGAAAAGCTTCTTCAATTTTACCGCAGTTGTCGCACTCGTACTCATAAATCGGCATAAGGTAAATCCTCCTTATTGTAAAAAAATTAAATGGTTACCAACCATTTTACTGTTTCTATATATTTTAACAAAGATAGTTCATGATCTTTTGTTGTCAAGAACTTGTGAAAAGGTTTTTTAATGAAAATTTTTAAAGAAAAAAGATTTGTTTCCAGCGTCTAAAGATGGTCTCTACAGCTTCTCCACTTATCGTAAAATTTGAAAACGTCACTGAGGCCCGGTGCCCGAAACGGTTTTAAAATCTGATAGGTTTTCTCATGAACCCGGGTTTCCTCCTCGAGCTTTTCATTTTCGGTAGCATTGAAATTTTGAAGAAACTGTCCAAAACGGACAACGTGGATCAGTTCATGAGTGAGGATATAAAGAGAGAAGGCAAAAAGCGGGATGCATGTCTTTGCCAATGTTTCAAGAATTGTATGGTCCTGAAGGCATATTTTGTAATAATCGTATGTCGAAGATCCAAGTAACGTGTTGATTTTTTGAGCCTCATAACGGATAATTTGCGCAAAAGGCCCATGGATAATTTCATCTTGTGTCAGATCTTTGACAGTTTTGACATCGTATCGCCCCCGGAGCCACTGGCCGGCCGACATTTTGTAGTGCTCGCTGACAAGCTCTTCAGCCAATGCCACGGCATTGTTAACGGTTTCAATCTGACTATCACTGAATTTTTCCAGTTTCCCGGATACCATCGCTGATTACCTTGGGTCTTGAGAATATTAATGCCTGACACCCTGAATAACTAACATATCAATGGGCCATGATCAACAGGTTTAAAGGTTGAAAAAAAGGAAATATCCTTTTATAATTGAAATATAAGACTTTTATAAACGGGGAGGTGATTAATTGGGAAGCGTCGTTAAGAAAAGAAGAAAGAAAATGAGAAGGCATAAACACAGAAAGTTGCTGGCCAGAACCCGCCATCAAAGACGAAAAGGTAAATAATTAAAAGGCTGTCTTGGAAATTATTATCACCTTTTTGGGGCCGTAAAAAGAAAAAAAGCACCGGAAAAATCCGGTGCTTTTTTTTGGGATTTTATGGTCGAATCTCTTCAAAACCTTTCAAGTATTTGAAAAGTTCGGAATCGGTCGATAAGATTAATGTGTTTTTATCGTCAAGGGACTTGGTGTATATCTCAAGTGTTTTCAAAAAGGAGTAAAATTCGGGGTCGAGACCGTGAGCCTCCGCATAAATAACGGTGGCTTCTGCATCTGCGTTACCTTTGATTTGTTCACTCCTTTTATAAGCATCTGAAATAATTTGCTGCAGATCCCTTTCCATGTCACCCAGGATTTTCTGAGCTTCCCCCCGTCCTTCCGAACGGAACTTTTCTGCGATTTGCTTTCTTTCAGCGATCATACGATCGAAAACCGTTCTTTGCACCTCTTCGACATAGTTGATCCGTCTGATTTTAACATCCACCAGCTCAATACCGAATTGATCCACCTTGGGTTGTGACTCTTCAAGAATACCTTCGGTTATTTTTTGTCTTCCTTTGACGATATTTGAAAAGACTTGCGGGTCATGTTGAATGTCTTCTTCTCCAATGCCTTCTTCTAAAAGGTCGAGTTCGCGGTCGGTCATACGAACCGCCTCTATCAAAGGATAAGATGTGATAAAATTTCGGACCGATGGATCGATGATGTCTTCAAGCCTTGAAATAGCGCCGGGAAGATTGTGGACAGTCTGGAAAAATTTAACCGGCTCGACAATTTTCCAGCGTGCAAAAGCCTCTACCCAGATAAAGGTTTTATCACGGGTGGGTATTTGACCGGGGCTGCCATCCCATTGCAGAAGGTTTTTTGGGAAAAAATTGGGGATCTGAATAAAAGGTATTCTGAACTTTAAACCCGGTTCTGTGATAGGTTCTCCTACGACGCGGCCGAACTGGGTCACCACCACCTGCTGGGTTTCATCCACGATAAAGGCAGCGGAAAATATCAGAAAAATGCCGACTGCACCTAGAATGATTATTGTTAACATTTTAGAGTTCATTTTGAAAACACGTTTTCCTTTCCGAGGTTTAAGAGGGGTAGCAAATTAGTCTGGTCGGCATCGATAATATATTTGGGTCCAAGTTTGGGAAGCAAATCTCCTAACGTTTCCAGATAAATTCGCCGCATGGTGACATCCTGAGCTTTGACATATTCTTCGTATACAGCTTTAAACCTTGCCGCATCACCCTGTGCTCTGTTAATTCGATCCAAAGCATAACCTTCGGCGCCTCTGACAACTCTTTCGGCTTCACCTCTGGCTGATGGTATGGCTTTGTTGTATTCCTCTCTGGCCTCGTAAATAAGTCTTTCTTTTTCCTGGGTAGCCTGGTTGACTTCGTTAAAAGACGGTTGGACTGCCCTGGGAACGTTTGTTCTTTTCATTTCGATGGTTACGATAAAAATGCCGGATTCCGCATTATCCAGTTCTCTTTGCAGCAATCTTTGGGCTTGTGAGGCAATTTCACTACGCTTGCTGATGACTTCACTGATGCTCCTGTCACCGATCACAAGTCTCATGGTGGCTTCAGACATATCCGTCAAAAGCCTTCGGACATCTTTCACTTTAAATAGAAAATCAAATGGTTCATCGATTCGATACTGCACAATCCAGGGCACGACCGCAACGTTTAAGTCACCTGTAAGCATGAGTGTCTCGGTGGTTTCATCAGAGTCGGATGCAAATCTGGCCCGGGCGACTCCGGGGATAGTGGGAGCCCCGAATTCTTCCATAAAAACATGGCGTACCCGGACTTTGGTTACTTTTTCAATACCTATGGGCAACTTGAAGTTTAACCCAGGCTGTGTTGTTCTCACATATTTTCCGAATCGCTGAACAATTCCAACTTCATCGATATTTACCGTGTAAAATGCTGTTGAGGCCAATATGGCAAGAACAATGATAACTATGACAATAGGACCGCCTGGTATTTTGAAGTTTTTGAATTTTTTTATAATGTCATCCATTTGAGGCGGACGCGGCCCGCCGCCCATTCCGCCCATTTTCCTTTGTTGTTCTTTTAGTTTTTCCCAATCCCAGCTCATTTTTTGATCTATCCTGATTAAAATTTATAGTAACTGCTGACTTTGCCGTTTGATTTGATAACTCGTGGTTGATAGAATGAAAATTAATTGATAAGTGTTTTAAAAGTTTTATTTTAAAGTACGAATTTTTTTTCATGCTATTCAAATCAAAATTCTTACTAAAATAAACAACCCGGATTATCAAGTCAAGCAAAAAGCAATGGTTTGATTGGGTAGTTTGTTTTCGATCAAAAGCGTCTAGATGGGAGAGCATATGGAAGATCAAAGAAAAAAAAGTGCAGAACCAATTCATATTGGAAACATATTGAACAACTTGCTGAGATCTTTTCATGAAAAAGCCAATGGAGACTTGGTTCTTGTATGGCGGTACTGGGATGAAACCGTCGGGGAAACCATTGCACAGAATGCGAGGCCTTCGGCATTCAAAGGGCGGCTTTTGTATGTAGAAGTAACCAGTTCGCCGTGGATACATCAGCTGCAGTTCCTCAAAAAGGACATCATCGGCAGGCTCAACCAGGTTGTTGGAAAACAGGTGATCAATGATATCAAGTTCAAAATAGGCGTCTGAATCTTTTATGAAAAATGTAAAACAAAGATGTGGATTGCAAAAAGATTCTGTAGAAGAAAACCGGATATTTTCAAAATCTTTGCTCACCGATTCTCTGCTGATCAAGCAGCCGGAAAAAGGATACCGGTATTCGATTGATGCGGTAATACTGGCGTGGCACGTCAATGTATTGGGACATAAACGGGTGGTGGATTTGGGAACGGGCTGCGGTATTATCGCTTTGATACTTGCCCGTCGCTTTCCCCATATCCATATAATGGGGATTGAAATACAAAAATCCCTGGCTTATCTGGCACAATGCAATGTTTTGAAAAACCAGATGACCAAGCAGGTCCAAATCATATGTGATGATCTGAAAAACCTTTATACAAAGGATATCGGAGGACCCGTAGATATGGTTGTTGCCAATCCACCTTTTGGGAAAGCAGGATGCACAAGACTCGGATCCGATAAATCAAAATGTGGAGCAACACACGAAATTTTTGCAACACTATCCGATGTGATTGAATGTTCAGCTCGTCTGCTGAATATATCGGGGACCCTCATGATGATATATCCCGCCCAAAGATTGGTGGAGCTTTTCCACACACTTCGCAAGGCAGGATTGGAACCTAAGCGGCTTCGGACGGTTCATCCACATGTCTTTGCAGATGCAAACCGGGTAATTGTAAGAGCCGTAAAGCACGGCCGCCAAGAGCTTGTTATCGAACCTCCCCTATATGTGCATCAGGCAAACGGAGCATATACAACCGAAGTTGAAGCAATGTTTCGTCTTTGAGTCAGGAATTATTTTGCTTCATGTCCCTGAGAATATGTCCTGAGATGACCTTGGGGTAAAAGTAGGTGGATTTTCTTGGCATAATCAGGCCTTCCTCGGCCACCTGCCTCACCTGCTCCATTTTTGTAGGGTTCAGAATAAAGGTGACATCGTAATTTTCAGAGCGGACAATTTCTATGGCCTCTTTAACCTTGCTGGAATAAGTGATAAGTTTTTCATTGTCCAAGCGGTTCTGGTCAAAGCCCAGAATTTCCATAAATATGAGGCGCGTTAGAACAGTTACGTCCAAATTTCTTAATGATTCCGGTATTTCATTGGAAAACAAAGCATCCATGACTCCCGGTTTTAAGGTCAGCAGGATAAAAGCGTCCCGGTTTTTTAAAAACATTCCGATACAGTTTTGTTCTTTTTTTAAATGAAGCTGGGTGATGAACCGGTCTCGGACTGTATCTATTTCATGGGGCTGGAAAGCAAAAGGGGTGATTTCAAAATAGGGATCGGCCCTTTTTTCAAAGGTTGCTAATGTTTCGGCGTCAACTTCTCTTAGAATACGATGGGCCGGAAGAATAACAAGTCCGGGGTCTTCCATACTGCTTAAAGACATTAGGATAAAATTGGCCGGATGGTTATCGGAAAAATCGGGAGTATTGGAAGCAACCCAGTTCCGGTAATTAAGGGCGGTTTCATACCGGTGATGGCCATCGGCAATAAAGATGGTCTTTGGGGCCATCGTTTCCAAAACCCTTTGATGAACCGCTTCATCCGTGATTTTCCATATTTGCTGCAAAAAACCGTTGCTGTCATACATTCGCAGGTCCGGAGCCCTTTTGGTGGCGCTCTGCTTAAGGGTGTTCAATATGTCGTTATGGTTGGAGTAAAGGGAAAAAATGGGACTGAAATTGGCATGGCAGGACTTCATAAGTTCCAATTGCTCGGACTTGACTTTTGAAAAGGTTTTTTCATGGGGTAGTATTATTCCTTTTTCAAAGGGTTCCACGCGTACCAGAGCCACCAAGCCGAAACGGGTGATAGGGCGATCTTCGATATGAAAATCTACCGATGAGAGATAAAGGGCCGGAACCGGATCTCGCACAAGAATTTGTTCTTTCATCCAGGTTTTTAAAAAATTTGCAGCTCGGGTATAACTGTTATCCTGTGGGGTGTCCGTTTTTTTAATCTTACCCAGGATTAAACGGATTACATTATTAGGGTGCCGGCGATAAAATTGCTCTTGTTCCCGGGGAGAAATTACGTCGTATGGTGGAGCAACCACATCTGAAAAGTCATCAATTTTTTCAGGATTATAATGTATTCCCTTAAAGGGAATGATGTCGGCCATAGCAGATTCCTCAATTTATATGATTTAAAGTTTCAACAAAGCATTGTTGATACAAAAATTTCATAAGATGTTCAAGTATTAATTGATGAAAAAGTGATCAAAGACTTGACATGAGAATATGGTTGATATAATAATTACCATTTGTATCCGTTTGGAAGAGAGTCGGAGAGGTGGCCGAGCGGCTGAAGGCCCCGCTCTCGAAAAGCGGTATCCTGTGAATAACGGGATCGTGGGTTCGAATCCCACCCTCTCCGCCAGCAGGTACTTTAGCGGAAAAATTTTCAAACATGAACTTTTAATAAACTGATCAATAATGGAGAGATGTCCGAGCTGGTTGAAGGAGCACGACTGGAAATCGTGTGTACTGCCAAAAGCGGTACCGAGGGTTCGAATCCCTCTCTCTCCGCCACTTTTCCTCATGAAAATCATTTTTGTTTAAATCCTTCCCTTAAGATTAAGTAGCGGAAAAAAAGCTTTTTGCTTTAAAAAATATTTTTCAATTGTGATTTTAAAATGTCTGCCTTATCATGCGGATCATGAGGAAAATTTTACAGAAAAGAATTGCTTTAAAAGATGGCCTATCTCGTATTAGCTCGAAAATATCGTCCTCAGACCTTTGAGGATGTTATCCGGCAGGATCATGTGACATTGACCCTGAAAAATGCCATTGCATCCGATCGCATGGCTCATGCGGTTTTGTTTTCAGGACCCCGGGGGACCGGCAAAACCACAGTGGCTCGAATACTGGCGAAGGCCATGAACTGTGAAAAGGGTCCTTCCCCCACGCCGTGTAACGCCTGTAAATCCTGCCATGACATTACATCTTCGGGATCAGTGGATGTTTATGAAATTGACGGGGCTTCTAACAATGGTGTGGAGCAGGTTCGGGAATTGAGGGACAACAGCAAGTACATGCCTGCTCACGGCCGTTATAAGATATACATAATCGATGAGGTTCATATGCTCAGCACGGCGGCTTTCAATGCCCTGCTCAAAACCCTTGAAGAACCTCCGGCCCATGTATTGTTCATCTTTGCCACTACGGAACCTCATAAGATTCCTTTGACGATACTGTCCCGCTGCCGCCGTCACGATTTCCGCCGAATTCCCACAGAAGCAATTACAAAGCACTTAGCAACCATTTGCCAAAAGGAAAATTTTGATATCGATGCCCAAAGTCTTCATCTCATGGCCAGGGAAGCCGGCGGGTGTATGCGTGATGCTCTGAGTCTGCTGGATCAGGTGATGACCTGTTCCCGGGGGGGGTTGTCCTACGATCAGGTCATTGACATCATGGGGGTTATTGACAGAAAGATGGTCTTTGATATGACCACCGGTATTCTTTCTGCTGATGTACCTGAAATTTTGAAGATCCTGGATCAAATATATGATCGTGGACAGGATATGAAAAAATTGTACGCCGATCTTTTGGAACATTTCAGAAATTTGATGGTTGTCAGGCTGGGAAAAAATCTGGATAAGCTGGTGGATGTACCCATGCATGAATTGAAAGAGATGTCTCATCAGGTTGCTGAGATTCCGGCTTCACATCTTTCGCAGCTTTTTGATATCCTTTTTCGGGAAGAACCAACCGTCAGATTTTCCGCTCAGCCCAAAATGGCCCTGGAGATGGCATTGATCCGCATGTGCCGAATAAAACCCGTTTTGTCAATTGATGAACTCATTGAAAAAATCGATGATCTTAAAAATGCTATTGATTCACAAAGAGTAACCCATGTGGTATCTGAGGCAAAAGACATCAAGAATTATGAAGACATGGCCAAAGATCATAAGGTTGAAATGGCCGAAAACTCCATTTTAATCAATAATACCAATGGTGGGGAAGACAGTGTCCTAAAGGATAATTACAATAGCGGTGCAAAGGATTTTGGTCAAGAAACGGCTGATGAAAAGCGCTTTGACCTTGAGCAGCCCCGGGAGCTTATCTGGGAAAAAATTGTGAAAAAAGTTTCCGAAAATAACGGCTTTCTTGGAGCGATGCTTACCCAGGCAAAGCTGCTGAGTGTTTCAACAGATCGTATAGAAATTGAAAGCATTGATAATGGACTTCAATTTAACCGTATCAATAAAAATTTGGATAAAATCAGAGATGCTTTTAGAGATTTGATTGGTAAGATTCCCGAAATTGTCCTTAAAGCAAATGAAAATAGTCAAACAGATAATCGCAGCAGAATGGACAACGAAGACCGTTTAAAGCGAGAAGCCCTGAGCCATCCTGCAGTGGCCGAGGCTATGGAAATATTTGATGGTAAAGTCGTAGACGTTATAATACTTAAGGAGGATCATTTATGAAAGGCATGGGTAACATGATGAAGCAAGCCCAGAAGCTTCAGGAAAAAATGATAAAACTTCAAGAGGAATTGGCTGAAAAGACAATTGAATCAAGCGCCGGTGGGGGGATGGTAAAAGTTGTCGCCAACGGACGACAGCAAATTGTCTCTATTCGGATCGAAAAGGAAGTGGTTGATCCCGAGGATGTGGACATGCTTCAGGATTTAATTATGGCGGCTATCAATGATGCTTTGACCAAGTCCCAGGAGATGGTTTCCGGTGAGATGGGAAAATTGACAGGAGGCATGAAAATCCCGGGTTTGATGTAAGCCTATAGTTCCCTGAAACCTTTCTAAGGATTGCCGATGACAACCCATTATCCTTCAACCATTATCGCATTGATAAAAAACCTTTCCAGACTTCCCGGAATTGGAGAGAAAACTGCCGAGCGCCTTGCTATGCATATACTCAAAGTGCCTTTAAAGGAGGCATCCGGTCTGGCCGAAAGTATTTTAAAAGTCAAAGAAAAGGTTCGGTTGTGTAACAAATGCTTTGGATTAAGTGATAGTGAAGTTTGCAAAATTTGCAGCGATGTAAACCGGGAGCAAAATGTATTGTGTGTGGTTGAGCAGCCTGGGGATTTGGTAGCTCTTGAAAAATCCGGAGCTTTTAAAGGGTTGTATCATGTTCTTCAAGGGGTGTTATCCCCCATGGAGGGTGTTGGTCCGGATGATATACGAATCAGGGAACTTGAAAAAAGGATATCAGAAGAGCGAATCAAGGAGGTGGTTATTGCTACCGGTACCAATGTGGAAGGAGAGGCTACCGCTTGTTACATAGCTGAAGTTTTGGGCATATTACCTGTTAAGGTTACCAGAATTGCATCAGGGGTTCCCATTGGGGGCGATCTTAAGTATGTGGATCAGGTTACCCTTCGTAAAGCCATGGAGACCCGCCATGTATTCTAAAAAAGAGGAGATTTTTCCTGAGGATGTTTTTCAATGTAATATGTGCGGGGATTGTTGTAAGGGGTTTGGCGGAACTTATGTCAATGAAGACGAAATTACGGCAATTTCCAGGTTTTTAAATATCGAGTCGGCATTATTTACTGAGAAGTATTGTCAGAAAAACCGTACCGGAATGGTTTTATCTCAAAAAGATGACGGATATTGTATTTTCTGGGATACGAAATGCACAATCCATCCGGTCAAACCCCACATGTGTAACGCCTGGCCCTTTATTGAGGCAGTGGTTAAAGACATTTCCAACTGGCGTATTATGGCTGTCATGTGCCCGGGTATTCGAACCGATTTTCCTGACGGATTAGTTGCCTCATGTGTTCAAAAGGTTATCGATAACAGAAAAAAATAGTATCGTTTTCGAATAAGCAGGAGCGGATCATGCTATCGCCAACCATGAACATCCTTGATTTGAAATACGTCCTTGTTTTCCCCATCGGATAATATTTTCGACATGATGTTTCTGTCTTCAAGTTCTTTCATTGCTTTGTGAAAATCCGATTCTGATCCGTGCCATCGCTCCAAAATGTTTTTGGTGGTCAATGTCATCCCGGCATCTTTGATTCCACAGCACAAAAGATATAAAGATATGGTTTCTGTGGGAAGTCCCAGGTTAAAGATTTTTTGTTCTCTTGTTGGTCCCTGGTTATTATGTTCCATATTGGCCCTCCTTAAATTTCCAAAAATTAAAATTCATAATAAACATTTACTAAACTAAATCATTCAGGCGGTATATTCAACTGGAGCAGTGCAAAAAATCGGGAGGCATAATGATTGGAATTTTGGACTCTGGTCTCGGAGGTTTAGGTGTAGCAAGGATGGTATATGATTTATCCGATGGATATGATATGGTTTTTTTTGGTGACACCGCAAGAGGTCCTTATGGCAATAAGAGCGTGGAAATGATTGAAAAATATGCAATGAAAGGGCTCCGGTTTCTGCTTGAAAAAGGTGCCCGACTCATCGTGGTTGCCTGCCATGATATTTCAAGTTCTTCTGTTTTGGCAGCAGCTTCAAAATATCCGGTTGATATCATGGATGCTGTGACACCATCGGTAAAGGAAGCTTTGGACGTATCGAGATACTCGAGAATTGGTATTATAGGCACAAAAACCACCATTGACAGCGGCATCTATGATCAAAAAATAAAGGAAAGCAGATTGTGGGCAAAAGTGTATTCGAACTCCACCCCCTTACTGACACCGATTGTGGAAGAAGGATGGTTTAAAAAGCCTGAAACCCACATGATTGTGAAAAAATATATTCAACCCTTAAAAGTCCGGCAGGTGGATACCATCATAGCTGCGAATTCGTATTATCCTTCTTTAAATGACATTTTGGTGCGCAAAGCAGGAAAACGGATAAAAGTCGTCGATTCTTCTCTGGCGCTTGTCAATTATCTTGTGAGTTTTTTAAAAAATTATCCTCACTTGGAACTGAAATCGGCTAAGGAAAGAAATATTCGATTTTTTGTTTCAGACCTGACCCATCATACAGAGAAAACGGCCAAAAGACTTTTCAAAAAAAATCTGCATCTGGAACAAGTTAACGTATCAACATATTAAATTTGTTTTGAACCTGCCTGGGCGATATCTCCGTAAGGCACTTCATGGCGTCACATCCTTTTTGGGCGGTTTCAAAACAGGGGGGGCACAATGTTGGACTACAAATAGTTTCTACCCGACAACCCAAAGGCGACCATCGAGCCGTATCTGTCGGGCCAAATATGACCAGCGCCGGCAGACCCAGAAATGCTGCCAGATGAGACACTCCCGAATCGTTTCCGATAAAGCCGCCTCCTGTTTTTAAGGTGTTTACCAATTCAACAAGGTCGGACAGATGCAGGGGATGCCCTTGAAGACAATCAGATTTTCTATGGAGGATTTCTGAAATATCTTTTTCTGCAGGGCCCAGGAGAAACACCGGCTCAAAACCGTTTTCAGACAGCAGTTTTTTCAATTCCCCAAAATATGTCAGAGGCCAATTTTTTGTAGAGCTTCCGGAGCCCGGATGAATAAAAACTCTTTGTTTTCTGAATTTAATTCGAAAGTCTCGATGTACACGCAAAAAATTTTTTTCATCCCCTTTTTTCAGAAGTTTTAAGTTCACCAGATGTGATATCAGAGACTGCGCCACGTGAACGGGTTCGGAAGGTAAAGGGCGGGGTGGAATTTGAAAAACCCTCTTGCCGGTTATTTTCTCTAAATTTTCCGACAGGATTTTCGAATATGAAAACAGCACAATATCGTCATGGGACCGTAAAAAATTATTGAAAGCGGTATTCGTATTATCCGGCCTTTCCGAAAAAAGGTATGAGAAAGCCGCCGATTCCAGGCCGAAGCCGCTATCCACAACCCCCAGATATTCTGACACACGTGCAATGGCCTGAGGGCACAGGAGATGAATTTGATTGTATGTTTGCTTCAGGAGCAAAAGTGCAGTGAAACTTGTTATCACATCGCCCAGAGCCCCCTGATGAATTGTCAATAGCTTTTTAAATGGCATGTCAGATAGGGGCTGAATATTTGGGGCCAACAACCAGCAGATTATTGGCAAGGGCAGCCTGAATTTTTTCAAGCTTGCTTCCGAACATTATGTTCCGTAGCAGGCCATGGGCAAAAGCACCTAAAATCACCAGGGCGTCATGGGGTACATGGTACAGGTTGTCGACCAGATTTCCGGATTCAAAAATTCGCCAGTTATCGACTTGGCGGTTGAGGTCATCTTCGAGGCCCATATTGATAATTTCTTTGCGATAATCACCGGGGGCTTTTTCTGCATAAGTAAACAAATTTAGAGGGAAACGTGTTTCTTTCCGGATTTGAAACCCAAGTTTTAATGCGTTGCTGGCATTGGCCGATCCCCCATAAAACACCACGATATTTTTCCATGGTTTATATACATAACTGGGGATCAGCACGGGAAATCTGGCAGCATTGAAGATGTTTCGAACTTTGGCCCCCACATATCCGAAGCCGATTTTGGCAGACAGGTCGCTGATACTTCTAGGGCAGACCATATAATCGAAATCTGCGGGTATATCGGGTAGGGATGATGCAGTAAAATGTTTTGGCTCTAAAAATAAAGGTTCGACTCCGGCTTCTTTTATAATTTCAGCAGCATGATCCTTGGCGGTATCCGGAGAATACAGATAAGAGGGGTCCAGATCAATCTGGACCACATCATTGTCAAAATACATAAGAAACTTGATATGTTGTGGTATATAGACGATTAATGATGCTTCCAATTGTTTTGAAAAATAAGCGGCCTGAAGAAGGCTTTCACGACCAAGAGGTGTGTTTTGAAAAATGTGTAAGATTCTGGGAATCATGAATTAGTTCCTTGCCTCAGTTTTTACTGTAACCTCAAGAAGTGGTTTGAACCATCAATTCTTTTCGGTATTTATCCAAAAGCGTTGCTTTGGATATCATCCCCACAAAGCGGTTGTTTACCACAACTGGTATACTGAAAAGCCTTTGCGAATCCATTTTATGAAGAATCTCTGTGAGGTCATCATCGGGAAGCACTGTTTCCACATTCGGATTCATGATTTGACCCACCAGAACGGCGTCATATAGCATTCGGTTGAACAAATATGGCCGAATATCATCTAAATGCAACATGCCCACGAATTCTCCTGTTGCGTCGTCTTCCACCGGAAAATAATTGCGGCGGGAATTTTCCACAATTTTAATAAATTCTCGTATCGGCATATTTTGATTTACACAAACGCAGTCGGTTTCTAAAAGTTCCTTGATGCTTAAATCCGATAATACCCTGGCATCCGTGCCTGGCCTGAGCAGATGGCCCCGATCCACCAGTTCTTTCAGGTAAAAAGAGGATGGTTCGATATAGTGGCACAATGTGGCCGAAATAGCCGATACAATGATCAGGGGAAGAATAACGGCATAACCACCTGTGATTTCAACGATCAGGAAAATGCCGGTGAGGGGTGCTTGAAGCATACCGCTGATCAACCCTGCCATACCCAAAAGAGCATAGCATCCCTCATTGACCCAATTCACGGACGGCCAGATTGCTGAAAGCATGCGATGATAAGTCAATCCCGTGAGACTGCCGATCACCAGACACGGTGCAAAGATTCCTCCGGAGCCCCCCCATCCCAGAGTGAGGGAAGTGGCCAAGATTTTGGCCATACAAGCCACAGCCACAAAGGCAAGGCCAGGTGTAAAGTTGCCCTCAATCATGGTATGTACGAAATGGTATCCTTCTCCAAGTACCACCGGAAGAAAAAGACCGATAATACCGACACAAGAGCCTCCGATTCCCGCTCGTATCCACAGGGGCGCTTTAACTTTACCGGATATTTGGTGCATGGAGCGCAACCCATGGGTTAATGCAATGGAGGCTATTGCAGTAAAAACAGCCAGTCCGATAGATGCAAAAATATCCCCCATGCCGATATCAAACACCTGGGGACTGAATACAATCTGGTCTCCCTGAAGGGCCCGGCTGATTTCAGTTCCTGCCACCGCAGCGATGGCAATGGGTATGATATTCAAAGCGGTCCACTCACCCAAAATAACTTCGATGGTAAACACGATACCTGAGATGGGGGCATTGAAAATCGATGAGATGGCGCCGGCGGCTCCGCATCCAACCAGAGTGACTCTCTGGCGGTCGTTTAAGGAAAAAAAACGGGCGATATTGGATCCAATGGCTGACCCGCTCATAACAACCGGGGCTTCAGGACCCGCACTTCCGCCGCTTCCGATGGTCAGACAACTGGAAATAAGTCTCGAAAAAGCAGAACGAAGACGAATAAGGCCGCCATAACGGGAAACACTGTAGATTACTTCAGGCACCCCATGTCCTGCACCTTCTTTAACAATTTTTTCCAGAAATAATGAGGAGAGCGCAGCACCGGCGGCCGGTAAAACAAAGGCCCACCAGTGTTGCCGCCAGTGAGAAAGCGCTTCAAGCAGAAAATGCAGGGAGTGATTTAAAGCCAACGCTGCAATTCCGCTGCAAGTGCCCACTATGGCCCCGATAAACATCAGCAAAAGCCGGTCATCCATCTTAAACAATGCCCATCGGGCAGGGTATCTCCATGGTTTCATAAGCAGCTCTTTTTGATGATTTTCTTGACGATCGCTTTACAAGGACTTTTCCAAACGCTCAACTCTTTCCAATAAGGCTTTTTCATCCGGGCCCTGTTTTAGAAATTCAACAAAGGACGCATCTCTGGCGCAAAAAGCCAGCTTTGAAAGCAGATAAAGATGAATTTTCACCGATGGACTCAGGAGTATAAACAAAACAAAAACGGCTAAACCATCCACCGCATTGAAATCGACCGGATGCTCAAGAAAACAGGTGGTAATCACGGGCTCTTCCATGGTTTCATCCATGGGCATGCGAGGATGCGGAATGGCGATCCCCTTGCCGATCCCGGTGGAGGCCATTTCCTCTCGCTCAAGTAATTTTGTCAGAAGCATTTGTTGTCCGTCTTCATCCAAAAAGGCAATGTTTTTAACCGACGATGCCAATACTTCGTCAACATTATTGCCCCGGATATTATGATAAACGCCGCCGAAAGACATGACATTACAAAGGCTGTCCGATTTTTTTTCATCAATTTGAGTGATTTTTTCCTCGGGCAGAGTGAATGGAAGATTATGCTTTTTAGCCCAGACATACAGTATTGATTTTTGAAAAAAACATGCACCGCTGGATTTGCTTACAGGAATCCGCCCCTGGCGAATCCAGCGTTCTACTGTACTTGAAGGAACGTCCAAACATTCTGCAACTTCATCAATCGTTAGCTTCATAGGCCTGCTCATCCATAAAAATCGGTTTTTGTGATTAAAATTTATAAGTTTACCTTTAAGAGCTTGGATAATCAAGGAATTTTCTGATGATAATCGGGGGAAGCGGGAAAGGAAATTTCTCCAGCGTCAACCTAAGGGTTGTTGAGTGCAGCAAGTTTCCCTTTTCAAAAGGGGGATTTAGGGGGATTTAAAAAAGCCTCAAATTTCTTCTGACGCCTGGGGTATGCAGGATGTTGAATATATGAAATCTGTGGGGGTGACTTGTCGAAGGAGTGCAAAAGCTGTGCTTTTGCATTTTTTTCTCGTTGCCATACTTTGCGTGGGAACTAAGGTATAAAAATTTCTTGCCCCGTCCTTTACAACAGGTTGCTGAAAAAATCATTGCCTTTGTCATCTACAATGATGAAGGCGGGGAAGTTTTCAACGGTGATCATAAAAACCGCTTCCATTCCAAGCTCTTCATATTCCACCAGTTCGACCTTTTTAATGAAATCTTTCCCAAGCCGGGCTGCGGGACCTCCGGGGGAACCCAGATAAAATCCTCCGAACTTTTTACAGGCATCGGTAACCTGTTGAGAGCGGTTACCTTTGGCCAGCATAATCAGGGAAGCCCCTTCCTTTTGAAATATGGGAACGTAAGGATCCATTCTTCCGGCTGTTGTAGGCCCAAAGGATCCTGCTGCTTCTCCTTCGGGGGTTTTGGCCGGACCTGCGTAGTAGATAATATGGTTTTTGATATAATCGGGAAGGCCTTGCCCCTTGTCCAATCTTTCCATAAATTTGGCATGGGCAATATCTCTGGCCACAATGATTTTTCCTGAGAGCAGCAGCCTGGTGGCAACCGGGTATTGGCTGAGTTGTGCACGTATTGCTTCCATGGGCTGTTCGAGATTGACTCGGACAGGGTCTGCCATTTTGGGTTCCTTTGCAGGAAGATATCGTGATGGATTTTCTTCAAGCTGCTCCAGGAAAAGACCTTCTTTGGTAATTTTGCCCTTGATCTGACGATCCGCACTGCAACTGACCCCGATTCCTATTGGGCAGGATGCACCATGCCGGGGCAGTCTCACTATCCGGACATCCAGCGCAAAATGTTTGCCGCCAAACTGGGCTCCCAGTCCCAGTTTTTCTGCCCGTGACCTCAATTTGGCTTCCAGATCCGTATCACGGAATGCATGTCCTGTAATGTCCCCTTCTGTCGGCAGTGTATCCAGGTATCTGGCGGATGCCAGTTTGACAGTTTTAAGGTTGGCTTCAGGAGAGGTTCCGCCAATAGCAAATGCAATGTAATATGGAGGACATGCCGCAGTACCGAGGGATTTCATCTTTTCAGTCATGAAATCAAGAAGAATCTCTTCGGAATTGAGCACCGCCTTGGTCATCTGGTATAGAAAGGTCTTGTTGGAAGAACCGCCGCCTTTGGCAATGAACAGAAAGTGGTACTCATTTCCGGTGGTGGCATAAATATCAATTTGTGCGGGAAGGTTCGACCGGGTATTTTGCTCTTTATACATGGTCAAAGGGGCATTCTGGGAATATCTCAGGTAATTGTCCCGGTAGGTTTCAAAAATGCCTCTTGAGAGGGCTTCCTGGTCATCTTCATCTGTCCAGACCTGTTGCCCCTTTTTTCCCATGACAATGGCTGTTCCCGTGTCCTGGCACATGGGATATACCTTTTTTGAGGCAATGACCGCATTTTTGAGCAGTTCCAGGGCAATATAGCGGTCATTATCCGAACTTTCAGGATCTTCCATGATCTTTCTGAGCTTCTCAAGATGTTCGGATCTGTATAGATGGGCGACATCCTTGAAGGCAGCTTTCGCAAGAATGCTCAGGGCTTCCGGAGCCACCACCAGCATTTCCCTGCCCTGAAACTGAGACAACGTGACATGGTCATCTGAAATTTTGCGATAAGCCGTGGTATCATCCCAAAGTGGGAAAATCGGTTTATAATTAAAATCATTCATTGTTCTGATCTCCCAGGCGGTAAAACAGGGTGCCTTTATATCAATGCAATGGTTTAATGCAGGATACGCTACCTCACCATGGCCATCTTGCGCCTCAGGTAGGCAATCTGGATCTGAAGCGGCAGATCTTTGGGACAATAATCCTGGCACCCCAGCAGAGTCATGCAGCCGAACACACCGTCATCATCGCCAATGATTTCATAGAAATCCTCATTGGAGCGTTTATCCCGCGGATCAGTGGCATACCTGGCAAGACGCATGAGGCCCACGGCACCCAAAAAACCTTCCCGCATCCTTTTGGTGGCGCAGGCAGAGATGCAGCATCCGCATTCAACGCATCGCTCCAGCTCATAGATTTCATCTGCCACATCCGGATCCATCCGCTCTTCCAGACGATCCAGATCCACATTGTCGGCATCCTGATCATGGATCCAGCTTTCCACCCTTTCGCTCATGGCCCGCATGAATTTGCCGGTATTGACGGAAAGATCTCCGATGAGTTCAAAGCCGGGCAGAGGAAGCAATTTAATTTCGCCTTCCGGAAATTTGGATGTGAGGGTTCGGCAGGCAAGATCAGGCTGTCCGTTGATAATCATGGCACAGGAGCCGCAGATGCCCGCCCTGCAGATAAAATCAAACTGCAAAGATGGGTCCTGCTTCTCACGAATATCGTTGAGTGCAATAAATATGGTCATCCCCGGTGCTTCCTGCACCTCATAGATCTTCATGGTGGGAGTATCCCCCTTGATTTGGGGATTGTATCTCAAAATATGAAATTTAAGTATTCTTTCCTTTTCACTCATTAGTTAAACCCCCTGCCGATTCGTTCGTTCTTTCCTCTGAATTTTTCCGGTAACTCAATGGGATTGAGAAGCTGTTGCATCTCAAAACGGTCTGCCTTCGGATTGGCTTTTCGGATATCTTCTATCTCAGCCATACGTTTTTCGGTATCCGGATGATGTATGGTATTGTCCGCCCCATAGCCGCGTGAACCTGGCGGCATCTCCATTTTCATAACATCCAGATCTTCGTATTCCAACTGAGGCAGGTCTTCATTTTCATCTTTCCAGTATGCGAGGGTGCGCTTGAGCCAGTCGCGGTCGTTTCTTTCGGGATAATCTTCGCGGGCATGGGCCCCGCGGCTTTCTTTCCGAAGAAGGGCACCATAGGCCACACACTGAGCCAGGCGGATCATTTTGGGAACCCGGATGGCTTCCACTAACTCCGGATTGGAAGAGCTGATTTTGTTTCTCAAAAAAATATTTCGGGATCTCTGGTGCAAATCCTTCAGTTCTTCCACAGCCTGGGTCAGATCTGCTTCATTCCTGAAAATGCCTACTTTGTCCATCATGATCTGCTGCATCTCTTTTTTCAAGGCAATTGGACTTTCCCCCTTACTGCGTTTCAGAACTGCACGGATTTTATTTTTTTCCTTATCCATGAAATGTTCGATGAGCTTGGTATCAATTCTCAGAGGATTGGTCTGACAGTAATCTGCCACATACTCACCCACAATCATTCCTGCCACAACGGTTTCAGCCACGGAGTTGCCCCCCAGACGATTGAAGCCGTGCATATCCCAGCAGGCGCATTCACCGGCGGCAAATAGTCCCTTCAAAGTAGGGCTCTCACCGGTAGCCCCGGTACGGATACCGCCCATGGAATAGTGCTGGGTGGGTCTGACCGGAATGTATTCTTTAACCGGATCAATTCCAAGGAAATACTCACATATTTCCTTTACCTCCCTGAGATTTTTTTCAATATGCGCTCTGCCCAAAAGGGTAATGTCCAACCAGAGGTGATCGCCGTATCGTGATGGAACTCCCTTTCCCTTTCTGATATGTTCGGTCATGCGCCTGGAGACCACATCCCGTGAGGCCAGTTCCTTTTTTTCCGGTTCATAATCGGGCATGAAACGTTTACCGTCCTTGTCCAACAAAAGGCCGCCATCACCGCGGCACCCTTCTGTGGTAAGAATTCCCACGGGAACAATGGCTGTGGGGTGAAACTGAACTGCCTCCATGTTGCCCAGGCTCGCCACACCGGTCTCAAGAGCAATTGCACATCCGATACCTTCGGAGATGACGGCGTTGGTTGTCACCGAGTAAAGCCGGCCATAGCCGCCGGTGGCAACGGTGGTGGTACGGGCGACATAGGCAATCAGCTCACCTGTTATCATATCCCTGACAATTGCGCCATAGCACACCCCGTCCTCATGGATTAGAGCAATGGCCTCTTTTCGCTCATGAACAGGGATACCCAGCTCTATGGCCTTGTTGTCCATGGCGTAGAGCATAGTATGACCGGTACCGTCCGAGGTAAAACAGGTTCGCCACTTTTTGGTTCCACCAAAATCCCGGGCTGTAATCAGACCATGAGCCTCGTTTTTTTCTGTAATCGTTACCTTTTCACCATTGATGACCACCTCGCGGTTTCCGCGCCTCACCCGACTCCAGGGGACACCCCATGCTGCAAGCTGACGAATTGCCTTAGGTGCCGTGTTAACGAACATCCTAGCCACATCCTGATCACATCCCCAATCACTTCCCTTTACCGTATCTTCAAAGTGAACATCTTCATCATCGCCTTCTCCTTTGACGCTGGCACCCAGGCTGGCCTGCATGCCGCCCTGGGCTGCTGAAGAATGGGATCTTTTAGCCGGCATAAGGGAAAGAACAATGCTGTCATAACCTCGCTGACGGGCCGCGATGGCAACTCTCAATCCAGCCAGGCCCCCGCCAATGATAAGTGAATCCGTATATACAACTTTCATCTGTAACTCCTCGTGGTTATTGATCCATGTGCCGTTTCATTAACTGCTTGAATTTGATACAAGAAGGGTCTTTTCCACTGCCGCCTGGGGTTTGTAAGGTTCCCCCACACGGTCCTTATGCCTGATGCCGATGACCGAAAAGACAAGCAGCGCCACAAGTCCCACCGCAAGAAAAAATACTGCCAGCCGGTTTTTGATCCGCTTCAGTTTCTTTCTGGATTCTACCGGGTTCTTGCCGGCAAACCATCCCCACTTCATGCAAAGACGGTAAAGACCTATGGTTCCATGAAACTCCACAGCAAACAGAAGTACCAGATAAAGAGGCCACATGTTATGATTGATCACCCGGTTTGCCGAAAGATAAGGGTCAATCTGTCCCGGGTGGGTCAGCATCACATACAGATGCACCGACCCCAGAAAAAACATGATGAATCCGGTAACCACCTGAACATACCACAGGTTGGTATCGCTATGCTTCATCATGCCCATCTGCTGCCTTAAAATCGCATGCTGTTTCCAGGATATGGGAAACTTTCTTACACCCAACGCCGCATGGATGATAAACAGGGTGAAGACGCCCAGTACGGCAAAAAATACCACAGCAGGATAGCCCTCGCCCGTAGGATGAAGAAAAGAAAGCTCCATGAATTTGGCCACAAAATAGAATGCATCCTTTCCCAGAATGATACTGCCCACCAACATCATGTGTACCCACATGAACAATCCCAGAATCAAACCGGTCCCGCTCTGGATCAGATCCAGCCTGGCAGGAATTCTGCTCTTTTTTATCTTTTCGTCAACAATCAAACTTTCCATTTAACCTCCTTGACGACTTAACACACCTTAAGTCGAAGAGTTTCAAACTTTAAAAGCGTTTTGAAATGACAGGGTTTGAAAATGGCCGTCAAAATTTTGAACGAGCGCTCAGTCAGAAATTAAAGATACCTCTTTGTTTAGAAATTTGTCAAGATTTTTTTTATGTGGATATACTTAGTATTCCGACGGGTCGTTTTGGTTTTATTCATGGTAGTCCCGGAGCCACCATGAATCCTGTTGCCGGTCCAAAATAGCCTTGGCAAGTTGTATTCCGACATCGGTTGTCAGGCGGTT
>SKZT01000221.1 GCA_007127235.1 Desulfobacteraceae bacterium | reverse complement strand
TACGATGAAATTGAAAATGCTGAAGATCTTCCCCGCGGCTATAGTGATCAACAGGACGGTGGAAAGTATCGTCTGCTGAAAAATGAAACTTCTGCCCGTTTTGATTATGTGGTGGGTCAGCATTCCTGGAAAAAATACCTTTTTCCGCCTGAAAAGACGCTATTTGAAGCTAAACGCAATAAAGAAGGTTTCGAAATCTCTGAAACAAACGAACCATTGACACCTATGGCGTTTATTGGTGTGCGGCCCTGCGAACTTGCAGCTATCGGGGTACTTGACAGGGTTATGATGGAAGGCCCCTATCAGGACCTTTTCTACACCCATGCACGTAAAAAATTGTTTATGGTAGTGGTCAACTGCACTTGTCCTCCAGGTACATGCTTTTGTGCATCAATGGGGACTGGACCAAGAGCAGAGTCGGGCTTTGATCTTGCACTGACAGAAGTGGTGGATAACCATCAACATTATTATTTGGTGGAATACGGGTCGCCGGAGGGACATGAGATTTTCCGGAAATTACCGCTCAAGCAGGCATCGACGGAGCAGATGAACAGAAAACACGAGCTTTTGGGCAGTGCATCGCAAAAAATGGGAAGAACACTTAATACTGAAAACCTTGAAAATATTCTGATGCTCAATTTCGAAAATCCCCGCTGGGACATGGTGGCCGAAAGGTGTCTTAGCTGCGGTAATTGCACCCTTGTTTGTCCCACCTGTTTTTGTATCAATATCAAGGATACTACCAGCCTGGATGGTCAGAAAGCGGTTCGGCGGAGGGAATGGGATTCCTGTTTTACGCTGGATCATTCGTATATATCCGGTGGAAGTATCCGCATTTCTGCCATGGCGCGTTACCGGCAATGGATGACCCACAAGCTGGCCACCTGGACACAACAGTATGGGGTTTCAGGATGTGTTGGCTGCGGACGCTGTATTACCTGGTGCCCGGTGGGAATTGACATAACCGAAGAGGCACGTGCGATTCGGAAAATTCATAAGGATAAGACAAAGGATTAAAACATGAAATTGGAATCGCTTGCAAAAATTTTAAAAGAACACCCCTTTTTGGAGGGGTTGGAGCAGCATCATCTTGATTTTATAACCGGCTGCGCTTCAAATGTGGTGTTTAAAAAAAATGAGTTTTTGTTTCGTGCGGGGGATCCCGGAAACTTGTTTTATTTTATCAGGGAAGGACAGGTCGTCGTTGAGATTTACATTCCCGGAAAAGGTCCAACCGAGATTCAGTCCCGGGGAAAAGGAGATGTCACCGGATGGGCATGGCTGATACCTCCTTACCGTTCCACGTTTGATGTCCGCGCTGCAGAACTCACCCGTGCCATCGTGCTGGACGGCACGTGCCTGCGGGAAAAAATGGAAACTGAACATGATCTTGGCTTTATTCTTATGAAACGTTTTGCAGCACTCATTGCAGAACGTTTGGAAGCAACCCGAATTCAACTTCTGGATATTTATGGCGACAGATCAAAAAAATAATCACAGCAAAACACCGTTCTTTGATCCGATGCTGCCCCGGTCATTTAGAATTGTCCGTTTCCAGCAGGAAACTGCTGAGACCTTTTCAATAGAACTCAAACCCGTCTCCGGTCAGAAGGAGTTTTTTTTTGAACCAGGGCAATTCAATATGCTGTATGTTTTTGGTACAGGTGAAATTCCCATTTCTGTCAGCGGCGACCCCACCAAACCGGAAGTGTTGATCCATACCATCCGCGCGGCTGGAAATGTCACCAGATCAATGAACAATCTGAAGGTGGGTGACAGCATCGGCGTTCGGGGACCGTTTGGGGCAAGCTGGCCTATAAAGGCGGCCGAAGGCAATGATGTCATTATTGTAACCGGCGGTATTGGCCTGGCACCGCTTCGGCCGGTAATTTATCATATGCTGGCCCACCGTGAAAAATTTGGAAAAATTGTCCTGCTTTGTGGTACCCGCACCCCCAAAGACATTATTTTCCATAAGGAACTGGAAAAATGGTATGCCGGTGCCGAACTGGAAGTGCACATAACAGTTGACACCGCCCTGCCCTCGTGGCGCGGCAATGTGGGTGTGGTGACCACCTTGATTGGTAAAGCCCATTTTGATCATTCAAGATGCACTGCCATGGTCTGCGGTCCTGAAATCATGATGCATTTTACCGTGCAGGAACTTCAAAAAAGAGGGGTCGATAACAAAAATATCCATGTTTCCATGGAAAGAAATATGCAATGCGGAATCGGCCTGTGCGGGCACTGCCAGATTGGCCCCCGGATCGTTTGCAAAGACGGTCCAGTATTTTGCTATGAAGAAATAAAGGGTGTATTTACCAAAAGGGAATTCTAATATGGCCAAAGCAAAAAAACCGAAACTGGCAGTTTGGAAATTCGCTTCCTGCTCCGGGTGCCAATTGAGCCTTCTGGATTGTGAGGATGAGCTTCTGGCGATTGCCGAAACACTGGAAATTGCTTATTTCCCTAAAGCGTCGAGTGCCGTAAAAAAAGGCCCTTACGATCTTTCTCTGGTGGAAGGTTCCATCACCACACCTCACGATGCTCACCGGATTCATGAAGTTCGGAAAGTTTCCAAAACCCTGGTAACTATCGGAGCCTGCGCTACGGCCGGGGGAATCCAGGCTCTTCGCAATTTTAAGGATGTCAAGGACTTTATATCGACCGTGTATGTTTCCCCCCAATTTATCCAGGTGCTGGATAAATCCACACCCATTGCAGACCATGTTTTTGTCGATTTCGAATTGCGCGGCTGCCCAATAGACAAACATCAGCTTCTGGAAGTGGTCAACGCTTTTTTGAACAAGCGAAAGCCCATCGTTCCCCCCTATAGCGTGTGCATGGAATGCAAACGCAGGGGCATCATATGCGTGATGGTCGCCTACGGAACGCCATGTCTGGGCCCGGTGACCCAAACCGGTTGCGGAGCTCTTTGTCCTTCATATCATCGCGGATGCTATGGATGTTTTGGTCCCCAGGAAAAGTCCAATACATCTTCGCTTGCCAAATGGTGGAAAACCCTGAATGTAAGCGAAGATAATCTGGTGAGGGCTTTTCGCGGATTCAACGCCTGGGCCGATTCTTTCCGGAAAGAGAGTGAAGTTCATGAAAAATAGATCTGTCAAAGTCGATTGTCTGACTCGCGTTGAGGGTGAAGGTGGTCTGGAAATAAAAATCAAGGGGGACAAGGTTACCGATATACAATTCAATATATTCGAACCCCCTCGTTTTTTTGAAGCCTTTTTGCACGGCCGCCTTTTTACCGAGGCTCCTGATATCACCGCCCGTATCTGCGGCATCTGTCCCATTGCCTACCAGATGAGTTCGGCCCACGCCATGGAAATGGCCTGCGGAGTAAAGGTGGAGGGCCCGCTGCGGGATCTTCGCCGTCTGGTTTATTGCGGCGAATGGATTGAAAGTCATGCATTGCATGTTTATATGCTTCACGCTCCCGATTTTTTAGGATATGACGACGCAATAAGCATGGCAAAAGATCATCCGGACCTGGTCAAGCAGGGGCTGAAATTAAAAAAAATCGGCAATGAACTGATGATTCTACTGGGAGGACGTGAAATTCATCCCATCAATATCTGCGTGGGGGGTTTTTTTAAAGTTCCCACTCCAAAAGAATTGCAGAAAATGGCTGAACCATTGAAATGGGCTCTTAAGGCTTCACTGGAAACGGTAAAATTTGTATCTGCCCTTGAATTTCCGGAATTCGAGCAGGACTATGAGTTCGTATCTGTCAATCATGACAGGGAATATCCAATCAATGAAGGCAGGGTTATCTCAAACAAAGGTATTGATATTGTTGTTACTGATTTTTTGGAAATTTTCGAGGAACAGCAGGTTAAACATTCCACCTCATTACATGCGGTGGTGAAAGATCGCGGAGCTTACCACGTGGGCCCCCTTGCCCGCTATAATCTTAATTTTGACAAACTCACCCCCTTGGCTCAGAAAGCCGCTGTCGAGGCCGGCCTTGGGCGGCAATGCAACAATCCGTTCAAAAGCATTATCGCCAGAGCAGTCGAGCTGGTTTTTGCCTGCGAGGAAGCCCTGCGCATTATCGATAATTACCAAATGCCTGAAAAGCCTTATCTGGATGTCCCTCCGAAAGCAGGAATCGGCCACGGTGCTACCGAAGCCCCCCGGGGATTGCTTTATCATAAATATGAAATTGATAACGATGGCGTTATTAAAGCAGCCCGGATTATTGCGCCCACCTCACAAAATCAGAAAGTCATCGAAAATGATCTGGCAGCCTTTGTACCCCTAAACCTGGACCTGCCCCATGACACCCTTACCTGGAAATGCGAACAGGCCGTTCGCAATTATGATCCCTGCATTTCGTGCTCGTGCCATTTTTTGAAGCTCAATATTGAGCAAGAATAGGTATTCCCGGCCATGTCTGACGGGAAATCAATTCTGGTTATCGGTATGGGCAATCCGTATCGCTGCGATGACGGGATAGGCTTGCAGATAGCCAGAAAGCTGAGTAAGATACTTCCTGAAAAGGTGAAAGTACAGACCCATACCAGCGACGCCCTGGTACTTATGGAGCTGTGGCAAAACTATGACTGTGTTTATCTCATTGATGCCGTCAACCCAGGCCTGAGATGCCATCGGAACGGCAGTCATGATGAAGAGCAAGTCCCGGGTCGGCTGTATCGTTTTGATGCCGCTGCTGAACAACTGCCCCCAATTTTTTTCACAAAATACTCCACCCATTGCTTCAGCATTCAAGAAACCATTGCTCTGTGCAAAAACCTGGAAATGCTGCCCGAAAAATTAATCATTTATGGCATAGAAGGCCATAG
>SKZT01000180.1 GCA_007127235.1 Desulfobacteraceae bacterium | reverse complement strand
CCTTGCCGGGTGCCGTTTTTCCCAATGGAACCACCATTGAAAAGTGTTCAATCCGGGGTGTGGAAAGCAACGGCATGCTCTGCAGCGAAAAGGAACTCGCCCTGGGCCTTGAAGAAGACATTTTGATGGAACTTCCGCAAAATTTTAAACCCGGTACTTCTCTGAGCACAGCATTGGGCATGAGTGATTATGTGATGGAAATCGGGTTGACACCCAATCGTTCCGACTGTTTGAGTATGCTGGGGGTTGCCAGGGAGATAGCCGCTGTTGAGAAATCAGCATTGGAATACCCACGGTTTTCCTTAAATGACCCGTTGGATGAAATTTCCCGGTTTACTTCCGTAACCATTGAAAGTCCTGAGCATTGTCCCCGCTATTGCACAAGGCTGATTGAAAACGTCACTATCGGGCCGTCACCTTTCTGGCTTCAGGATCGTCTGCTTTCCATCGGACTTCGTCCAATCAACGTCATCGTGGACATCACCAATTTTGTGATGTTGGAAACCGGCCAGCCACTTCATGCTTTCGATTTTGACCGCCTGGCCCAAAACCGCATTGTGGTCAGGACTGCATCGGATGACGAGATGTTTACCACCCTTGACGGTAAAAACAGAAAGTTGTCTTCGGACATGCTGATGATCTGTGACGGGGAAAAACCTGTGGCCATTGGTGGGGTGATGGGCGGAGAAAATTCGGAAATACAGGAGGACACCACCCGTGTGCTTATTGAAAGCGCCTATTTTGACCCGATCAGTATCCGAAAAACTTCCAAAATGCTTGGCTTGAGCACGGATGCTTCTTACCGGTTCGAACGGGGGGTGGATCCGGATGGCACTGTAAATGCGTTGAATCGTGCTGCTGCACTCATGATGGAAATTACCGGCGGCAGGCTGGTTCCGGGAGTTATCGATGAATATCCTGTTAAATACCAGGAAAAATCGATTGTACTTAAGCCTTCCCTGGTAAATGAAACCCTGGGTATTTCATTAAAAACGCCTCAAATACAAAAACTTTTGGAATCCATCGAGTTTTCCGCTCAGCGTGCAAACACAAACCAGCTTAAAGTGACTGTGCCGTCGTTTCGGGTGGATGTGGAAAGGCCCGAGGATCTTGCTGAAGAAATCGCCCGGCTTTATGGCTATGATCGAATTCCCACCACTTACCCCTTAATTCCTGCCGAGCGCAGAGAGGCTTCGGGTTTGTGGGATTTTCGGGGACGGGTGAAAGATTTGATGCGGGGTCTGGGGTTTAACGAGGTCATTAATTACAGTTTCATGGATGAAAAATCATGCGACATGCTGAAGCTGAATGCCGATGATGACCGCCGAAAGCTGTTGAGAATTATTAATCCCTTGACCGAGGATATGGCGGTCATGAGAACCAGTCTGGTTCCAGGGCTTTTAAGAACAATGCATTTGAACTTGTCGCAGCAGGCAAAAAACCTTAAAATCTTTGAAATCGGCAACACCTTTGTTAACCGGGGCGATGATGAACTTCCGGAAGAACGGGAGTTTCTGGCAGCTCTTTGGACAGGCTCAAGACAGGAGCATTGTATACATGTTAAAGATACCGGCTGTGATTTCTATGACATTAAAGGATCAGTGGAGGCACTGTTTCGCTCATTGGAAATTCAGGGAGCCATATTTACTGAAATGCCGGCAAAAGACTGTCCATTTACCAAAGCAGGCCATACAGCAAAAATCACTATACAGGGAAAATATGCGGGCTTGTTGGGGCAAATCCATCCTCAGGTGCTTTCCGCCTTTGATTTAAAACAGGAAGCCTTCATTTTCGAATTGGACCAATCTCTTCTGTCTTCCCTTACACCTCAGAACAAGGAATTCTTTCCTGTCCCAAAATTTCCGGCTACTGCAAGAGATATCACCATCATTGTCGACAAACAGATAGAATCCCGGCAAGTGGTGGAAATGGCAAAAGATGTCGATAACACTCTGGTTGAATCGGTTTTTCTCTATGATCTCTATGATGGGGATCCTATCCCGAAAGGACATAAAAGCCTCACCTTGCGCATTGTTTACCGATCCCCTGAAAAAACTCTGGAAGATGCCGATGTAACCCCGGTGACCCAAAAAATTGCCGCCTATCTTATGAATAAGTTGGACGCCACTTTACCTGGTTGATTGAAACAATTAAAACCAACTTTGATGCAAAGAACTTGTAGGTGCGAATTGATTCGCACAGCTGAGATACGCATACTTTCGGGGCTTTTTTTTAGCGTATTTGATTGTACAAACGCCTTTGTGCGAATGAATTCGCACCTACAAGTGAATCCAACTTCGATGCAAAGTGTCCTTCCGGTAAGGTTACATGAAATTTTGTGAAGGGGGTGCTATATCGGTTATCAAAACTTAGAGCAAGGAGGATAACCGATGACCAGACAAGTTTCAGACAAAGCATCCCATCATTGAAGAAGTTAGAGTTCAATTTGAAACCTGGCGTAATACCAGAAAATCGCGCCAGCCCATTTCTGAACAATTATGGCAAGCCGCTGTTAACCTTTCAAAAAACCACTCCGTTTATACAATTGCCAAAACCCTTCGTCTATATTACACAAAACTGAAAAACCTTACCCGGAAAAAACCAGACCATGACCTGCCGATTATAAAAGAAATTTCTCCCGCCTTCATCGAGCTGGATTTCGGGTCCTCCCCCACCACGGCTTGTGAATGTAGCATAGATATAAAAGGATCCGACGGTACCCAAATAAAAATGCAATTTAAAGGCAATCACTATTTTGAACCCCTTGAATTGTGCAAGGCTTTTTGGAGAAAATTTTGATGCTTCAGATAACACCCCATATGAAAATCCAGCTTGCTGTCGAACCCGTGGATTTCAGAAAAGGCATCGATGGTTTGGTAGCCCTTTGCAGAAAAGAGTTTAAAACTGATCCCATGTCAGGATGCTTGTTTGTGTTTGAAACAAGCGCAGTAACGCTATCAAAATAATCGTGTATGATTTATGTTGAGTTGCGATTAATGTGGAGTTGCCCATCTAAATGGTTGCCATTGAATGCCTTCTCATGTGGATAACTCCACATTATCATTGGACTTTAAAGGGATTCGAGCCATTCAATTATTGTGTCATTTTGGCGCCATGGATGATTAAAAGCTTTTTGGCTTTCTACCGGTTGAATACTTTCTATAGCTTTGCACTCCATTTGACCTGGTTCTTCAGCCATTCTCCTTTCCGGCCCAACTCACCGCTATCCACAAATCGTCCAGTTCAGCGCTATCAAAGGATAGTTTGAACTCTCCAGCCGGTTTTTGCGAATCAGACATGGGGAATTCTCCTTTAAGAAGATCTCCCAGTCTGAGATCGTTCTTCTCTAACTGTACAGACTCACCATTGATTGCATCATTTATCACCGTCAGATTCGATTGACTGCTGCGCACCAGCAGATCAATCCGGCTGACGCAGTTAAGCCAGTCTTGTGCCCAGAAGGGGTAATGTTCCGGCCGGAGGGTGAGTTTCAGCTCATAGCGATCACCTGGCGGTGGTACCAGCGTCTTGAATTTAGTCCATTCGGCAGGGAACTCGTGGCGCACCGAAAAAAGACGCACTGAACCGGCCGCCTGTCCGTCCACTATGAACTGCTTGATCTGTGCCATTGCCTCCTTGCGCAGCAGCTCCCCACCATTGCGGGTCGTGTAGCGGATGTGCAGGATGACGTCGCTGATGGTGTCGCAGTCGAACTGTGCCGGCTCCTTCTTGCTGGGATTGGCGGGCAACTCCAACTGCCACTCGCTGATGACACCTGAGTTCTCGAATGGCAGATAGCGTTCATCACGCAGGTTCGCCTCAAAAAGACCGGAGTCGTTTTGAGCGGAGCTGGTGACGATGGACTGCAGACTGCCGAAATAGTCGCCTGGGGCAATAATGCGATGGCTTGGCCCCCTAGCCGGATTCCCTGGACTATCTCGTGGCACAAACGAGCTTCGCCAAGCTTGACCAATTCATCTTATTCGTGGCTGCTGACGATCTTACCTCCCGATGCCCCAAGATCTTCTGCAATATCCACCTCAATCTCCCGTGGCATCAGTGCCGGCTCATCCATGGCAAACTTCATTTTATCCAAGCTTTCCTGATCCAGTTCGCTGAGTTCTGGGATCGCCTTTTCGATCTCGTCGGCTTTCCTGCCCAACTGCAACTCATAATAGCTGTAGCGCTGCACAGCCAGAGCCAGCGACTGCAGCAAACCTTCTTTTGATTTGATTGCCTCCTGGAGCTGGCTGTAGCGGACCTGTTCAACCATTTCCATCACTGCTCGCTCGTGTTTGGCGCGCAGGATGGCCATGGCCTCGCCATCTTCCTTCTCCATCGCCGAGAGCAGGTTGTTGCCAAGAGATTTGACTTCCTGAGCAATTTCGGTGGCCTTTTGTACCAGCAGTTGGAAGCGCACCAGAGGCAAAGGCTGATTGAGGCCGTTGATGATGGCGCCCACGTCCAGGCCTGCCGCCGCGGCCCGCGCAAGCATGGCGGGGTCAATGGGCGGTTCAAACAGGGCAAGCTGACGGAAAACACCCCGAATGTTCAGACTGTTGCGGATCTTGAACAGCCGGTCGGCCACGGTGTCCCAGTAGCCCAGCAGTTTGTCGTTGGGGGGAACGCAGAAGTAGAGTGCCTTGCCCAGGCTGCGCAAGGTTGCCATCCTGTCGCCATCGCCTTCATCCAGCGAGGGAAACGGCGTCAGATTGAAGGGCATATCCGCCTCCATATCCCGCATGACCGTGCCGAACTGGCTCAGGTCTTGCCGCAGATTGGCATAGGTACGCGAGCGCACCGAGCCTTTCCTGGGCACGGGCAAGGGCCGTGGGCCAAGAATGTTGGCGGCCAGCACATACAACTGGAGCGCCTCATCGATGGCCTCACCTGTATCCTGCCGGAAAAGGGAGTCGCCCCAGGCAATCAGGTTGTCCAGGTAGGCCATCACCGTTTTGTACATATAGGCCTGCTGGCGGTACCGGGCGATGACGCGGGGGCGAAACGGCGCATCCTTCCAGGCCTCGATACTGCGGAGGGTCTCGTTGCGCAGGGCCTCATCATCTCCGGTGACGAGGTTGGTCAGCAGTGCCTCCATCTGTTGAACATCGGTGTACTGGAAAGGGCGTATCTTCCAGAACCGCTCTGGAGTAGGGCCGTCGCTGTCATCAGTGGGATCGAAGAGAAAATGGAACCAGCGCTGGGCTTCGGCAAAGCGTTGGTTCTTACTCAGATGGATGGCGATGGTGATGGGCGCGTGGTAGAACAGCTCCCAGTTATAGGCGGCGTAGGCGCCGCTTAAGGAAAAATCAAGCTCTTTGACCGGGTGCGGTGACTCTCGGGTATCAGGCACCATGGCATCATCAGGCCGGTACAAGTCGGCAAAGAATTGCTCATACAGGACAGGAACCGGCACCCCATCCAGCAGTTCGCAGGTCAAAGGGCTGTAACGGCATGCCGTCGCGGCGAAAAACTCCGTCGAGCAGGCCGGGGGTGAAGGCGAGTTGGTAGCTTTCGCCGGGCAGCGCCAGCGGCTCCAGGGCGCCGAGGGGCAGCAGGGCCAGTGCGTCACCCTGGACCACACCGCAATGGTCGGGTCGGTAGAGGATGCGTAACCGTTCAATGGGGCGGCGGCAATAGTCCCCGGACGTCTGCTCCTCGTAGGCGACCTGAGTCGTGAAGCGGTGGCGCGGGCGGCTCGGCTGGGCTGGATCGGGTTCGACGAAGTCCTCGGCCCGGTAGCGCCCGGCGTCGCCCGTGGCCGGATAGCCGGTCAACTCGAAGGTCAGGGCCTCGCAGGGCAGCCGGGTGATCCAGGGCTTGCCGTCCTGCTTGTCCTGCAGGTAGAACTTGCTGGACGGCGCATAGTGAACGCGGGTTTCGGCGCCGAGGTTGTTGACTGTGCGAGTCAGCAGGTGCGGCTTGCCTTCGGCCATATGGATGGACTGGGTGCTGTCGGCGAAGACCAGGCGCGGGCCTTTCTCTTCATCGAGCGCCTGGGCGACACGCCGGGCCGGACCAAAGCCCTCCTCGGCCAGTGAGGCATGCCAGACAAAAGCATCGTCTTCGGTGATCAGCACATCGGCATGGCCGTCACCATCCAGGTCGATGAATCTCAGGTTGGGGTCGCGGGTGTCCCGGTTGAGCCGGGCCGTAAAGGGCCGGAACGGATGCCATCCCTCATCGCCATCGTGCTCGTACAGGCCCGGCATGGGACCGTCCATGACGACCAGGTCCGGCAGGCCATCGCCGGCCAGATCCATGAACTGGGCACCCTCGGCCAGGGCCAGGCTGGGCTTGACGGCAACCCGTTCAACAGGCGCAAATGCAGGCTCAACAATTCGTTTCCCGTTGAAAAGCTTCTCGTTGATGGGGCTGAGGTTGCGCTTGTAGAACCAGCCGTCGCCCTGCTCGGTGAGAATGCCGGGAATGCCCTCGCCGTGCAGGTCGGTCCATTGATACAGCGCGCCGTCCAGGCCGATGGGCAGGTTTTCCAGGCTGTCAGCGTCCACGTCCAGACCCATGGGCAAGTCGTCCGGGCTGTCGGTGTCCCATGTTTTCATCTCGTCCTGCACGACGGGGCGGGTGTATTCGAACTCCAGCGGGGGCAGGGATTTTTTCAGATAGCTGCCATCCTCTTGAAGCTTGTATCCGGATTGGGTGACCTTCCGCAGAAAAGTGTAAACCGGGTTGCGCACATGCTCAGGGTCTTGTTCGTGGGAATAGGTAAAGTCGGTGGAGCTTACCAGGCAGTCGCTACCGGCGCTTTTCTCGTCCGGAAAATGGTGGAACATCAGGACTCGGCGGCAGAGACGCATCGTGCGTACCTCGAAGCCGGGGCGATAAATTGAAAAGGGGTCATTTCGTTTTTTCCAATTACCGGTTCCAGCAGGAGCGGGTTTTTCAAGATCGTGTTCACCATAGTCGAAAACAATTTCGAAATGCCAGGCACCCCTGGCATTCTCATCATCCGCACCGGTTGGGGGATGCCACGGCTTATCCGGCCTTAATTCGGGATAGCATGGTTTGTTATTACCATAACGGATGCGCTTAAGGTACCTGTTTGCTGTTCGGCTTTCCTGTGTGCGGTTAAGTTCGTTTGCTTTCGAGTGATCAACACCAATGGAGTTTTCTTCCTTGTAACGATACACCATGACATTACCCTTATCATCATGGCTTTCACAGATGAGCCAGCTGAATATGCGTGCCGGGTCTGACGGGTCGGTTATACGACTGTTAATGTCTTTTCCGTACCAAGTTGTGATATTGTCCGTGGAAATTGAGCGCCAGAAAACATCTTTCGGGTCATCCTGGTTCGTCCATCGCTCAATGCGGGCAAACAAGCCTTCGATGCGTGGGCGGTAGCCTTTTACATCATATATGACTGTACCAACAGTTCGGTCAGCAGGGGATTCCGGCACCCCTCTTTCCTCCTGCCGACCCAGGATCGGTACAAGGTCTTCTGCGCCGGAGAGGATAAAAACATCGGATTCCGCGGCATCGTTGTATTGGGGAAGCCCCTTGTCGGTCTTGCGCGAGATCGAAGGAATAGAAAGATTCCAACCGAAGCCGAAGGGGCTGTTTCCTGTTCCGGAGTTGTAGGTAAGATTGAGTTGGGGGCCGAAGCCCGAACGTCCTGGACTCGTGGCTATGGGAACCGACATGGAACCGGTACCGGTTACCTGATTAGCAGCAAACTTTTCACCTATGCCGCGGATAGCGCCTCCGCCCTTGGGCAAGGAAATCGACTGAACAGCAGAATGGTCTGACTTTCTGGTTTCCTTGGTGGCCTGCGAATTATGGATCATGACCGACCTTCCTAACGTCGGTGGTTAACGTTAAAAAACCAGCGATAAGAGACGGATTTTGTTGAAATTTAAACTAAGAGGAACAAAAAATATTAGAAGGAAAAAGCATTTTTGTTTATTACCAGTTTAGCAAAGGGGGTCAGGGGGATTTGAACTTATGCAAACCCTTAAAATATCCTTTAGTCAACTACATTGAATTGCATATTCCAGCAGACTTTTATGAGAGTAATCAGCCAGAAAGCGGTTCATTGTCCGACTTCAAATTTATCTGTCAATTTGCCAGCACTTGGATATCATCCTTTCCGGACTTGATGATCGGATCCTTGTGAAGCGACAGGTTCGCTTAAAGTTTTTTCTGTAGCTCATCTTTAGTGATTTCACAATCGCGTAATATCTGAGCAAGAAGACCTCGCCCAATTGTCTCCCCCCGGTGTACTGGAACAACCGTGCATCGTCCGTCTTTGTTTTGAAGGAAATGATGGCTGCCTTTTTTACGCATTACCTCGAAACCGAATTTTCGAAGTGCTCGGATAAGTTTGCTGCCACTTATTGATGGGAATGTGGTCATGCGTTTATTGTTACTTTTTGAATGCCTATAAATTCATTGGATACAGGGTTCTCCACCTCAAGGCAAAGCTCGATGGCTTCCTTAACTCTTTTAATTAAGGTATCAAGAGATTTGGCCTGAGTGTGGCAACCTCGAAGAGCAGGAACGGAAGCAACAAAGAAACCATCTTCGTCTTTTTCAATTATTACGCTAAATTCTTTCATTTTATTCCTCCTGGGATTTTATCCTTTTTACTAGATGATTAAGTTTTTTTCGTCATTCCTGCGAAAGCAGGAATCCATGTGGTTTTAGCAACTGACTGGATAGCGCTAAAGCTTCACTTCGTGCCCGGGTCTCCGCTGCGCCAGGAATGACGGTAATGTGGAACATTTCGCCCTAAAAAACTTGATCATCGAGTTCTACCATATATTTTAAGCTAAATTAAAAGCTCACCGGCGGCGATTGAGCGCGCCTGAATTGCGGTCCGGTGCAGCGCCTTGATAATAGTTCAGAATTCCCGATCTCATAAAAATAGTGATAGCCTGAAAACCTTTTATTAACAACCATGCCCTGCCGGTCACAACCAAAAATTTAAGAATTCAGTAGGTTGATCTGTTCTTTCATATAAATGGGTTCCTTGGTTTATTCAAAATTTATTTCCTGGCACCATACCAGAAATTTGGCCATTTTGGGAGCAATTATGGTTTCAATCGATTTTCCTATGAATTAAGAGTTCTGTAGTTAAGACCTCCCGAAAAAGATAGCTTTTTCAATAGCAACTCAACGGGACAGTTTTTTGTGCTCCGACGAGCTATATTAGGGCCCATTCTCGCACCAAAAACTGTCCCGTTGGTTTCCCCCTCAAATCGTATAAGGTAATGATAAAGATACCCTTATCTTATCGACACATCTGTTTTTCAGGTGAACCGGCTTGCAGCCGGTTATGCGAAAGTACAACTTTCGCACTCCGGTCTCGGGGTAATTTTTATCTCCCATGTGCAAACCGGTTGCCGATTTTTTTAAAACCCCGCATTTTCGGCATGTATCAACCAATCATCGATGGAGCCAAGATCAAAAACTTCAGGGCTTACAGATGGTTGATAGAGATATAAAATGCCGTCGTAAACACCCAGATAAATGTCGGTGAGCGAATAATAACGGATATACCATCCATCGATATCAATTGAGAGCATACCCTGGGCCGGCAGCAATTCCGGCAGTTCCCGTTGGGCCCAGTTGAAAACCCGTTCGGCCTCGGGTGATGTGGCACTGTAGGTTACAAAAACTATTTTCTCCGGATTCAAATTGGTGGAAATGGTTTCATTTATGGAGTTATCCTCAGGGTTGATCACCACGATCTGAGCATCGGTAGCATCTGCCACCCACAATCTTGCGTTTTGATCAACAGCGACGCCGGCAATATTTATGCCCGTCAAATCGGGATGAACCATCCCGGAAACGTCCCCGGTTGATGGATTAAACTGATATAATGTAGTGTCTCCCCATCCGGTATAGCCAATAAAATAACCTTTTTCAGCTGATAAAATGGTCATTCCGCTGATATTGCCATAAGGATGGTGGTTTTCGTCGCCGTCATCAACCAGAAGGCTGGTGGCATAAGTTTCCGGATCGATGGTGGCAATACCGCCGCTGTATTCTGCCGGAACGCCCTCGAATTCGAACCTGCCCTGGCCCTGAACATAAATAAGGCCGGTAGTGGCCTCATAGGCGATATCAGAGGGATTTTTCACAGGAAGAGGAATACCGTTGAGGTCAGCGTGCCGGCCGGTATTAATTTCTGTATCGGTGGTGATATCAAAAACGGCTACAAAAGCTTCGTTGGGTTCCCAGGGAAATGCATTCTGATTCATTCGCTGCATGACAATAAACAGTTTATTGTCCACAATGACACCATTGGTCATTTCGGGTCCGAAATCGTCCTGGTCGTTATAAGCGCTCAGGTCCAGCACACCGGTTTTAAACTCATCCTGATTTTCCGCACTAGGGTTTATAATCCATGCCCGATGGTTGTTATGACGCAGCAGGTAGGCTTTCTTTTCAGTGGCAAAGACGATATTATAAGGATTTACATTTGCAGCGGTATCCTGGTCGTCTCTGGCCGAGTATTGCCAGATGGGTGTTGTGGGATTTTCAATATCGTACTTGGTGATGTTATCTCCCATGAACCGCTCGATGACATAAAAATGGCGGCCGAAACTATTCAGGCCCAGGTCCGAAATGGTGGGATTGAGGTCATTTTGGAAGTTTCTTGGACCGGGGAGAGGATCAACGGCAATAATCGAATGGGCGCCGGAAGTAAAATCCGGGGCCACATTAATGCTGATTGCTTTTTGATCCGCTGCACACATAGATGGGTTCACAGCGCCTGCAAGTATCAAAATACCGGTAATCAGAGCTGCCACTGCTGTGTTGATTCTGAAATTTTTGAATCTCATTTGATAACTCCTTTCGTAAAAGCGTGGTTTAACTTGCCAATTATAGAATATCAACAGTGGAAACCTGTAGGGGCGGGTTCCAAACCCGCCCTCGTTCCAAATTTCCTGAGTGTTGCATTGTTCCATATATATTAAGTTCCCTCAAGCGTCATTCAATTCATGTAACCAGAGAATAATTTATACCATAGTTGCTACGTAAAGCATGGCAACGAGAAAAAAATGCAAAAGCACAGCTTTTGCACTCCTTCAACAAGTCACCCCCAAATCCGTTATAACCAGAACAATTTCCTGCCATATCCCTAAAAAATATAAGTCACCGATGCCGAAACGGATCGGCCCGGCATGGGGTAGCGGTAAAAATCTTCGAAATAATTATCCTGAATGTTTTTAACATCAGCGTTGAAACGCCAGCGATCCCTGAACAGGTATGAGGTTCCCAAATTAAGTTCTTCTTTGTCCGGCGCTTTCAGCAAATTGGTGGTATCATAATACAGGTTTTTGTCCACCAGGTACTCCAGATAGACCTTGACGTTCCATCGACCGGCTTCCAGGCGGCACATGTAGGATTGTCCGTATCGCCCCGGCAGCTTTTTACCGTCAAAAGCTGCCATGGAACTTTTGTTTTTGGTGTCCTGCAATGTCATGTTTCCTGAAAAAGAGAAGTACTCAAAGAACTGCAGGGTCATTCCTGCCTCGATACCCTGAATCCGGGAGCCGGATATATTTACCGACCTGCCGATACCCCTGGCATCGTAGGCTCGGGTGATGAGATCGTCCACGTCGCTGTAGAAATAAACCAGGTTTAATGTCAGACGTTCCACCGGTGATTGCGTAAAAAACCACTCGGCTTCAGCGCCTATATCCCAGTTGATCCCCTTTTCGGGTTTAAGGTCCATATTTCCCACAAAAAAGCCCCGATCTCCGAACAGTTCAAAAAAAGAGGGTTCTCTGATATAGCGATTTAAATTGGTTTTTAAGACCAGCCAGTCCAAAGCCTGATACTTAACACCCAACTGCGGGCTCCAGTGCTGCTGGGTATCCCTGAGTTCTTCCAGCCTTGCCCCGGCAGCCGTGGTTTCACTTTTCAAACGGTTTTTAATGTATGCAAAACGCATGGCCGGTGTAATGGCCAGACGGTGGTTCATCAACAGGAGCGTGTTTTCCATGCCAAGGTTCAGCAGGGTCCGGTTGCTGTCACGGTTAACCATCTGGCCTCTCAGATCACGAGGCTTGTAGTGTTCATATCGAATATCACCGGTTACCGTCAGGATGTTGTTATTGGTTATCCACTCCCCATAGCTGTTAAAGCCATATTTATATGTTGTGTTTCGGGTATGTTGCCGTCCCAGTCCTATGTGGCCTTTTTTATCCTTGTAAGTTTCCTCGAGCCAGGTGGTATCAAAACCGAAAGCTGTATTCAGGTGCAGGGAAGACACATTATCGGCAGTCAATCGCAATGTGGAAATGTTGCGACGGGTAGCCAGAGAGGCATCATTATTCGGATTGTTATTCCAGGCCGCTATCCCCTGATCTTTTTTAAACCATTGATTAACCAGGGAAATCCGGGTTGTGTTACTCAAATCGAAACCCGCTTTACCCAACACATTGATTTGCTCGATCTGAGCGTTTTCACGCCTTTCCCATTGGTCGTCATCGGTTGTCCACAGGGTCCCCTGGGTGTTCAGGAACTTAAAATCATTCTCACTTTTTAAAAATTCACCGGAAAACAAAACATCCCATCGATTCCGTTTGTAATTGACCAGGGCTGAAGAACGCCGTGTGTCGAAAGATCCATAGCCGGCAGAAACATTACCCATTAAACCCTCATGGGCGCGCAGGGTTTTAATGTTGATAGCTCCTCCGATGGAAGCTTTACCGAATTGGATTGGGACACTGCCTTTAAAAATTTCAATGGCGGCCACATCTTCAAGGGAAATTGTGCTTAAATCAACACCACCTCCTGATGCGTCATTGAGAAGGACCCCATCAAGATAAATCATCACCTGCTCACTGGTAGAACCCCTGAGGGAAACGCTGGAAAAACTTCCGAAACCACCAAACTGTCTCACCTGAATACCGGCTTCCTTTTCAAGCACCCGGGCCAGGCTTGTCATTCGCCCTTCAAAAGCGTCCCGTTCGATGACCGTAAAAAAAGAAGGTGTCCGCGTCAAATCCACATCGCCGGTTTCAAATGTATCAGGTGCTTTCTGGGCCGTTACCACGATGGTGTCCAAGGTGGTTATGCCTTTTTCGGGGGTATCGTCGGCAATTGTAACATTCGCAATTGCCAAAATAACCAAAAAAGCAAGGATATACTGCAGTTTGGGAAAAAACATGAAAATACAACCCTTCAGACTATTTAAAACCGAAACGGGGTCTTTCAAAATAAAAAGGGAAATTTCCTGATATCGAAAAAAAACGATCAGGAGATTTCCCTTTTTTATCTTCAAGATCCTTGTGTCCTGACAAACCCGAACAAGACAGCATTTCAACATTCATCAGGCAGGTCTTCTGACTTGCGACTCATCCTACCGGCTGCACCTTCCCATCTCTTATTCAGCCAACGGTTGAATTTTCGACAGTGGCGTTAAAGCAGCTTTCGTCCTCGCTTACAGCGGCGGGCCCGTTCCTGCTTCTAACAGGATTCCCTATTAGGTGACTGGCACTAAAAAATTATCCAAAGATTGCGCCGGATTTTGGTCCGTATTCAAGGCGCATTGAGGGGTGCATACTCGCTGTCTGTGCCCCTCAATGCAACGCAGAATACGGACCAAAAGACAAGCAAGATTGGATAATTTTTTTGTGCCAGTCACCTTAAGCACAAGGCACCTGACAAAATAAAAAATTAATTGCATAAAATAACCTAAAGGTCAATATTTAACTGTTACTTGTTTGACACAAAAGCTTTTATGTTTATTTTAGATTTTAAAATTAGTTTATGCAAAAATAATGCCATTTTTTTAAATTAATAACGGAGGTACTGGTGAGATTTGATAAATTTACCATAAAATCACAGGAGCTTATTCAAGGTGCACAGTCAACGGCATCAAATATGAATAATCAGCAGATTGAACCCGAGCATCTTCTTTTGACCATGCTTAAGGAAAAGGAGGGTATTGCCCGTTCCATTCTCAGAAAGCTCGGGGTATCACCTGAGGGGGTTTATGGTGAGGTGGCTGTGGCGATTGATAAAATCCCCAAGGTCAGCGGTGTATCTGAGACTTACATTTCAATGAGGACCAAAAAAATTTTGGATTCGGCATTTGCTGAGGCTTCAAAGATGAAAGATCAGTATGTAAGTGTTGAGCATATTCTTTTGTCCATAGCGGATGAAGCAGAAGGGGAGTCCTTTCGAATTTTAAAGAAAAACGGAATTACCCGGGATAATATTTTAAAGGTGCTGATGGATATTCGGGGTTCTCAGAGAATTACCGATCCCAATCCGGAAGAAAAATACCAGGCGTTGGACAAATTCAGCAGGGATCTGACAGACCTGGCGCGGCTGGGAAAGCTTGATCCGGTTATTGGCCGGGATGAAGAAATTCGCCGTATTGTGCAGGTATTGTCTCGTCGGACCAAAAATAACCCGGTGCTTATCGGTGAGCCCGGGGTGGGAAAGACGGCCATTGTGGAAGGGTTGGCCCAAAGAATTATTGCAGGGGATGTTTCCGAGAGTTTGAAAAACCGTCGGCTTGTGGCGCTAGACATGGGCGCACTGATTGCAGGGGCCAAATACCGTGGAGAGTTTGAGGATCGGTTGAAGGCGGTTTTAAAGGAAGTCGAGGGTGCCGAAGGAGAGGTTATACTATTTATCGATGAGTTGCACACGCTTGTGGGAGCCGGTGCTGCCGAGGGAGCCGTGGATGCATCCAACATGCTGAAACCCGCGCTGGCAAGAGGTACACTTCGGTGTGTAGGTGCTACCACACTCAACGAATATCGGAAACATATCGAAAAGGACGCTGCACTTGAAAGGCGTTTTCAGCCGGTGATGGTACGCGAGCCGTCGGTTGCCGATACCATTTCAATTCTGAGGGGACTAAAAGAAAAGTATGAGGTACACCATGGTGTCCGAATTAAAGATTCAGCAATCGTTGCCGCGGCTATGTTATCCAACAGGTATATTACAGATCGATTTTTACCGGATAAGGCTATCGATTTGATGGACGAATGTGCCTCAAAGCTTAGAATCGAAATTGACAGCATGCCGGTGGAAATAGATGAAATTCAAAGAAAAATTACTCAGCTTGAAATTGAAAAGGAGGCTTTGAAAAAAGAATCCGATGAGCTTTCCAAGGAACGGCTGAAAAAAATAGAGGCACTTCTGGAAACGCAGAAAGAAGAGCTTCATAAAATGAAAGCCCACTGGCAGAATGAAAAGGATCAGATTCAGGCCATTCGGCAGATTAAGGAGGAAAGGGAGAAGCTTAGCATTGAAGAGCAGCAGGCTGAGAGGTCTGGTGATCTGACCCGTGTGGCCGAAATTCGCTATGGAAAAGCTCTGGAATTGCAAAAAAAGATGGAGGAGGCCCGGGAAAAACTTCTGGAACTTCAAGCCGAGAGAAAAATGCTTAAGGAAGAAGTCGATGAAGAAGACATCGCCGAAGTGGTTTCCCGGTGGACCGGCATACCCGTGAGTAAGATGCTTGAAGGCGAGCGGGAAAAGCTGATCAAGATGGAGGACCGTTTGAGTAACCGGGTAATTGGACAATCAGAAGCGGTTTCAGCGGTCTCCAATGCGGTGCGCCGTGCCAGAAGTGGTCTTCAGGATCCCAACCGCCCGATTGGTTCCTTTATTTTCATGGGGCCTACGGGTGTGGGAAAAACCGAGCTGGCAAAAGCTCTGGCAGAGTTTCTTTTTGATGACGAGCAGGCAATTGTCCGAATTGATATGTCCGAATACATGGAAAAACATTCAGTGGCCAGGCTTATCGGGGCGCCTCCCGGTTATGTGGGGTATGAGGAAGGCGGGTATCTTACAGAAACTGTCCGCCGCCGTCCGTATTCGGTGGTGCTTTTTGACGAAATTGAAAAGGCCCATCCTGACGTTTTTAACATACTGCTTCAAATCCTCGATGACGGTCGTATGACCGACGGGCATGGCAGAACGGTGGATTTTAAAAACACCATTATTGTCATGACCTCCAATATTGGAAGCCAATGGATACAGGAGCTGGGTTCGGAGCGTCGTGCTGAGATGGAAAAACGGGTGACAGAAGCCCTCAGGGGGTCATTCAAGCCGGAATTTTTAAACCGGATTGATGAAATCATTATTTTCCAGAGCCTGTTGCCCGAACAAATTATCAAGATCGTGGATATCCAGATTGAAAGGCTTAAGAAAAGACTATCCGAAAAACAAATCGGCCTGGAGCTTACACAGGGAGCAAGGGAGTTTTTAGCCAACAAAGGTTATGATCCTGTGTATGGTGCGCGTCCGTTGAAACGGGCAATCCAGCGCCATCTTGAAAATCCGTTATCAATGGAAATGCTCAAAGGAGAGATTACCGGCGGCACTACCATTGTTGCCGACAGCCGGGATGACAGCTTGTTTTTCAGGATGGAAAAAACCGCTTAAAAGAGACGTATGTGGGCATACATGTAGGTGCGAATTCATTCGCACAGAGG
>SKZT01000125.1 GCA_007127235.1 Desulfobacteraceae bacterium | reverse complement strand
TGACATGTTAAAGCCGGGGGTTTCAACCCCCGGTAAGGTTCATATTAAAGGAGTCCTGAAGGGACGACACAGAAATGATGATAAAACAGCCGCCAGCAACTGAATAAATAACGAGGAGAAAATCAAGATGATATGTCGTCCCTTCAGGACTCCAAAATTGATGTTGCCTGACCGGGGGTTAAAAACCCCCGGCTATAACGTGTTTCCCTTCCAGGGAACTGTTGTTGATCAAATTCAACCCAAAATCTCCAAAACAACATGCCACAAAACATTAACATATTTGCTGGTAAAAATGCCTTTTCATTAATCCGTAAAAAAGGACTTTCTCCGGATTTAATCGAGGTGATAGCCGGTGCTGCCGGTGGTCCCAAATGGCTCATTTTGTATCATTTGGACAAATTTATTTTTACATCATGGATCACCCGAAGAACACAACCTTTATTTTTAATCGGTTCTTCCATCGGTGCATGGCGTTTTGCAGCAGTATCCCAGAAAGATCCTTCGGGTGCTTTGAAAAAGTTCAAGGATGCATACATTCACCAGGTTTATTTAAAAAAGCCCACTGCCGATGAAGTCACCCGAGAATCGATACGGATTCTGAACACTTTCATGGATGATCCCGGAATAGGCCACCTTTTAGAGCACCCCTATCTTCGCCTCAACCTGCTATCCGTGTATTGCCAGTTATTTGCAGCATCAGATAATCCTTTCATGCTTGCCCCTGCAATCATGACATCTGCCATTCTAAACGCGATTGATCGCCGTTTGCTCGGCTGTTTCTATAAACGGGCACTGTTTTATCATCCCAAAAATATCCCGCCCTTTATAGACATGAATCAATTTCCCATTATCAAAGCGCCTCTGAGCCAGCGCAACCTTAAAGATGCCATTTTATCCACGGGCTCCATACCTCTGGTCATGAAGGGGGTCAGAAACATTTTTGGCGCACCCTCGGGAGTTTACCGGGATGGTGGAATTCTCGATTACCACCTGGATATCAATTTTTTTAATCGTCAGGACAAAATAGTCTTATATCCTCATTACACGGACCGTGTTATTCCCGGATGGTTTGATAAAAAGTTTTTTCATCGCAAACCGGACCCAAAGCACATGGCATCGGTTCTGATGATCTCACCCTCCAAAAAATTGATTTCTAAACTGCCTTTGGGAAAAATTCCCGACAGAGATGATTTTTTCCTTTTCAAAGGAAAAGACAGCCAGAGAATTGCCTATTGGAAAAAAGTAACGGAGATGGGAAAATACATGGCAGAAGAATTTCACAATGTGGTGGAAAGCGGACGGATTTGTCAGGTGGTAAAACCGCTGGATCATCCAAAAGGGTGAGCTTTGCATTTTCATTGCAGCGCAACCCGATAATTCAGCTTTCCAGAACCAGGTTCATTTTCCGGAGTGCAAAAGCTGTGCTTTTGCAATTCGTATAAGTCCAAAAATCCCATCCGGTAGTTTTATAGGCGTGCGCACAGAGGTCACTGGTAAAAAAACCTTTTTCCCGGCGGCCTCTACTTCCACTGCAATGCCGCCCGGCATGGAATTTATAGCGCGGAGTGGTCCACGGGATGAGATGAAGTGGTAAAAGGTCCGACCGGGGCCGGCTGCCAGTGCAGCTGAATAATGTTGATGCGCGCCAGATCAATCTGGTCCTGAAAAAACACTCTGGTTAATTCCTTTGTGGGGGATTTTCTGCATGGGATCTCTATTTATGGTAGCGGATTGATGAATTATAAAACAACAATTTAAGTTTGTTTGCGCTTGCCTCGTTTTTCAGCTTATCGCGTTGGTTTTTTTCTTCACAATATTTCATCACCATACAACCATAAATATTATTAAATTTTCTTACTGGGTTTATCGGGTAGTTTTGTAATAGATCTTCTAAAAAAGTACGGTATTTTATGTAATAATTCACATAATTATTTAGTTGGATAACTTTAGTAGTCCGGTTTCTTTTCAGTTCGAAAAGATAGAGATCGTCTTTATCATACCCCACAATATCAACTCGATATTGACCTTGCTGAAACCTTAATTCAGAAGCAATAAACTGTATAGGATTACTGAGATTAAGAGACAGGGATAAATTGCTGTCTTCGCTCATGGTATTAATCATTATCGACTGTATATTTTCCTCCAAAATCGAAATTCCGGACCTTGACTTAAACCAAAACTTTTTATTTATATCAGTTAAAAAATCTCTGGCTTTTTTTTCATCAACCTGGGTGATTGTTTTATAATTATCTTTCAGATAATCAAGGCTGACAGAGAGCTTATTAGGGGGTACCACAAGCCCTCTCATTGGAAGGAAAGAAAGTGTCGATATAACTGAGATGCCCGATTGGGTAGGCCTTAAATGAAAGTATTTTTTTAGGTTACCCTGATCCTTTTTGTCTAACCTTCCCCATGCATCTGTTGCTTTTTTGGCGTTTTCAATAATATTTCGGTTAATCACAATTTTCTTTTTTTCCTGTTGTTAGTTTTTCTGTGTGCTAAACACTATTTAGTATCCGCGAATAGGATTCAATTATTTTTCAGCATAATTCAAAACTTATTGTTTCTTATCTGTAAAATCGAGGAAAATCAACCATGTTCAACCATTGTGGAACCTTTTTTCAATTTTTCAAGATATTCGATTAATTCAGCCTGATAGAAACTATAGCATTTTTCATATGACTTGATATCAATTTCGAAAACATAATTAAATGAAAACAAGCACTTAAATGAAAAAATCGGCTCCAACTCATATGAAAAATGCTATAATGCGAAAGCACAGCTTTCGCACTCCTTATTTTATTTATAATCAACAATGGCAAGGGAGATATAGAAACGGATTCTTTCGTCACCCGGATGCGCTTGGAAAGTTGCTGTATCACAGCATCGTCAAGAAACCTGTAATCTAAGAAATCGTCAAGCTTCAAATGCCATGGGTATTCCAACGACAGCAGCCACTAATCGAAAATGGCACAAAGGCGTTGATTTTTTCTCACACAAGCAATTCTGATTCGCTACGGCTTGCCGGATCATGGGTAATCCTGGCGCGTTGGGCGCACAACGATGTTGCTGACATGCACGTGGGGCGGCTGGGTAACGATATAATGTATAGCGTTTGCAATGTCGTCTCCCGTCAGCAGGGGCCCGAATTTTTCTATAAAGCTATTCACCATTTCGTCAGAGTAGCCTGCCGCTGACTGAAATCCACTCAGCACGAACCCTGGCTCAACCAACGAAACGCGAACTCCTTTCGGTCCGACTTCACGCCGCAGGGCTTCAGCCAGTGCATGGACGGCAAACTTCGAGGCCCCGTATACGGCGCTGAATGGCGATATATGGCGCCCAACAACCGATCCAATGATGACTATGTCTGCCGCTGATTTGGGATAGACACGTTGCTGTGTGTCCGCCATTTTTTGTGCCGCTTTTTGAATAAGAGCCAGCGCTCCGCTCACGTTGATTTTTAAAACATCCTCGAATTGTTTCAGATCAGCGTCTTTGACGGAACCATCCAAGCCTCTGCCGGCATTGGCAACGACGATATCAACCTCTCTGCCAAAGCGCTTGTTAGCCATCTCAAAGAGCTGATCCAATACGGCATTGTCGGCGGCATCCCCGGCCACACCGCAAAACGCGGAGCCGATCTCCTTTTCGAGCAGGGCCAGTTTCTCGGTGTTTCGCCCGTTACCGACCACGCCAAAGCGGGCAGCGACAAACTTTCGTATGGTGGCTTCACCGATTCCGGATGTGGTCCCGGTGACTATGGCAATACGTTTATATCGATCAGGCATGATTTCTCGACCTCCTTGAACTATTTATAATCAACAATGGCTTGCTTCAAGGAATTCACAAACTGCCAAAAAATTGCGGTGGTTTTATCCCTTTGATTCCGTTTCAAACCTTCAAACATCCGGGCACGCAAACCATGGCATAATTCCAGCTGTACACCGGCTTTCAGACGGCAGCGATTACAGATATTCATGGAACTCAACCCTGGAAACTGCGATGATTGGGCAATCTGAAACCCGGCCTTGTGGAGTGAACTAACCATATTTTCTTTCAGTTCACTGTTTCTTCCACCAATATAAACCATGGAACCATTTTCACGGCAGCCGTGTATGGTGATAATGGTGGCAGCTTTTTTGGCTATTGAACGTCCTATCGTCTCATCGAACCTTCGGCTGGTGATATGAAGCACGGCGTTTTCCGTTTTTTTTAACCCGCTGAAGGTGTAAAAACTGTGACGGCTACCTGCAATTGCCTCGGCAATTTCAGTGGTTCCGGGTTCTATCCCGCCACCGTGAATTGCCATAATTGCTATTCCGGATGTTCCCTCACGCCATCGAATGCGGTAATCGACTCCCTTCTTCTCGTTTTTTTCCAGTGCTCTGAAAGATTGGTATTTTGATCTACCTGGCATTTTCGTAATATTTTTTTACTTTTCGAAGGGAAACGCACAGGGTTTTTGAATCAAAGAAGTCGCATTTGTTTTGCAGATTACATTTTACGGATTTAAGCGAGTCCAAACCCGTATATTCATCCTCCCAAATGTTAAGGAGCAGTGTTACCTTTTGAGCGGTTTCCTTGCAATGAATGGTTGCTTTGGCCATAATTGCAGTCTCCTTCTTCTATAGCTTTCCGGAAAATGTTTTTGGCGGCGTTATCGGTCGGAGATATACGAAAAAGTATAATCTCCTTCCTCTAGCCTTGCCAAAATCATTTTCTGAAAAGCTATATCTATAGCACCCCCCGATAGTAGGCCAGTTTCCTGACATGTGGCTCGAAAGCTTTTTCCAGCCCTTGCTTTTGGTTTTCCGACAACACCGCCGTGTCTTTTCCCGAATCGGC
>SKZT01000172.1 GCA_007127235.1 Desulfobacteraceae bacterium | reverse complement strand
GATCAACCATTTTCTGGAAAGTTTTAAAAATTGTTTTGCTCTGTTCATAATGAATCGTCGGTAAAAAACCTGAAAAATGTCCCGCTAGGGACAAAATATTTATAGCAACACCATTTCCTATAATTTCAAGAGTCCCGTAGGGACGAAATATAAAAAATACCGTTATAATTATAATAATTTTTACACCCCCAAATCCATTATAACCAGGATTTATCCGCACAATGTAAAGCCGTTTCTGGTTAGCACATCTGTTTTTAAGGGAAACCGGCTTGCAGCCGGTAAGCGAAAGTATAACTTTCGCACTCCAGCCTCACAGCTTTTTGATTCATTTCACACTACCTGGTTGCACTCAATCCATTGGGGAAAAACTACCCTTTCAGGGCTATTTAGTTTAAACTTACTCATCTTTTTTATGCAAAGTCAGTATTTCTGAGGATTTACTTTTTTTCTGAATAAGCTATTATTGAAATACATGGTATTTTACTTAGCTAGAAATGGTGTTATGGTAAATTGGTTAACCTTTTTTACCATAACTGTTAACCAATAAACGCGCAAAATGCGCAGCTCAAAAGAAAGGAGACGAATATGAAGTTCAGGGATTTGTTTTTGCCCAAAATCGCACGTTCTGACCCGAAAGTGCGTAAAGAAGCGGTAGAGGCAGAGATCAACAGAGAGCTTTTAAAGCAGGTAATAGAAAAAGACAGTCATCCGGAAGTCAGAGAAGCCGCCGAAACAAGGCTTCAAGAACTTGGCGCATGATTTCGAAGCTCCCTTTATCTGAAACCATTTTCCATTCTCCCCCTTTTATTGCCAGTCACCTAAGTATGCTGTTTTTCCTCAAAAAACAAAAAGCTGCACCAGAAAGGGGGAGGATGGATTTATATTATTACCCCTTGCTCGTAAAACAACTCTGATATTAAGTCCGCATAGATTTGAGAGGCTTTACAAATCTTTTGGAAAGATACGGACTCATCGGGAGTGTGAGCCATTTCCAGTTGTCCTGCACCCAAAAGAATCGGTTTGATACCTGCGGCCCATAATTTATTGGCATCGGAATGGCTTCTGAAAACTTTCGGTTTCCAAATAAGGCCTCTTTGGGTAAAAACTTTTTCAAGATTTTCAACAATCGGACCCCTCAGGGGAAGTTCATAGCCTGCTTCAATCGTCATGATTCTGAAAGTCGATCGTATATTTTTATGTTTTTCGCAATACTGCAAAAATATTTCCTCGAGTTCCGTAGCAATTTCTCCCACAGGCGATGAAGGTGGAATGTGAATGTCGAGCCATGCTTCGCAGCGATCTGCAACTGTAAAGCCGGTGCGTGAGCTGAAAAGATCTCTGATGTTATATACCACATCCCGCCGCACGGTTCCCATATAATGGCCGATCTCAATCAAACCGTTGAGCAACACTTCTATGGCATTTTCTTTTTTGTTTGCCAAAGATGCGTGCATCCTTTTGCCAAAAGTGCGGAGCAAAATCTCCATATATCCAAAATGGCCAAAACAGGGTTGCAAATTAGTCGGTTCACCAATAATGACCCAGGGAAAATGATATTCTTCCAAGAATTTTGTGGTACCATCACCGTCTTCTTCTTCCCCCACCACAAGGGCAAGGGCTGCCGGCAGATCTTTGTTAAAATGTTCCTTTGATATTACCAACGCCTCTATTATAGCAGCACATCCGCCCTTCATGTCGGCGGTGCCCAACCCAATCACCCGGTCCCCTTTTTCCTCCCAGTTGTAATCATCGAATTCATAGGCAGGTATAGTGTCCACATGCCCCATAAACAACAACTCGACTGTTACATCTTTTTTGGGGAGCACCAACAGGTTGTAGCGATTTTCATCCACAGCCTGGCGCTTGACCCGAAATCCTCTTTCCTTTAAATAATCATAAAGATATTCAAGCACCTGCTCTTCTTTTCCGGAAGGACTGTAGATATCAACAATGTCCTTAAAAAGGCTTTTTAAACGCTCTACATTGATATTCACAAATGCATTCTTCTTGGTCATGTCGGTTTATTTTTTTTTGACAAGCTTGCCTTTTTTTGCTCTGTATCTTCGCTTTTGTAGATGATCGGCGGTCAAATTCATACTTAAATAAATATGTTCAATGGGATTTGTAAACCCCATTTTTTCAAAAAAATGAAGCCCCGGATAATTTTCCGCCTGACTGTCAACAATAAGCATTCGAACCCCATCCTCAATCATCAGCGAGTGAAACTTGTGAAACAACTTTTCAGCCACTCCCAACCGCTGATAACCTCCGGCAACACCCAACCATATTAAATGGCCGTATTTCCAGGCAGAACGGCTTTTGCTTATGGTCGTACCCAAGGCAAAACCGACAAGCTCATCGTCAATTTCCGCCACAAGGCAGAATTCCGAATCCCCCAGGTAAAGCTCGACAACCTCAAACTCATCCCACGTACGATAAAGATTTTTGAGGCCTTCAGCCTCAAATAGTTTTTCTCCCAGATGAAACACTTTGGGAATATCATCAATTTCCATTTCTCTGACTTTAACCTGCCCCATCTTAATAGGGGGCTGATTGTGACTACCATCGTCCATAATAAATATTTGTTACCTCATCATTTAATGTTTTGAAAAGGGATGATAAAAATTTATGCAAATTGTAACATCTTCTTTTTGTCTCAACAACATAAAATGACGTAATGACGTTGAGGCCCTTTTCCGAGATGAAAATGGACATTAACCCAAGTCATCCACCGAGGTTGCTTTAGCCAAAAGACCTCCACGGATAAAGCGAAGTGTGGGGTAATCGTATTTTTCTTCGAATTTTTCAAATACAGGTTTTAAATGGTAATTTCCACCGGAATCGTTTGAGTTGAAAGCTGCCTCAATTTCAGAGATTTCTTTTTCCCGCAGGCTGATCACATCATGGACCGTGAGGTGGCCTTCTTCAATGAGCCTGGCCAAATGATTCTTGATAGTAGATAAGGAGAGGTTGCGCTTTTCGGCGATAACTTCCGGAGACATGCCTTCTTCAAAAAGAGCAAGGGTTTCCTGCAGAGTCGGGGAATGGGATAGTAAAGTCGCGTCGGAGTCATGAGTATCTTTTATCGGCAGGGGTTCTGGCCGGCCATGGATTTCCACATGCCGGCGAATGAGGGATATGAATCGTTTTCCGAACTGTTCGCATTTTTTTTCACCGATACCCTGGATTTGCCGCATATCTTCTATATTCTCGGGCATTGCCCGTACCATAGCTTTAAGGGTTGCATCATGAAAAACCATGTAAGGAGGTACATCCAGGGACCGGGCAATCTCAGTTCGCAGAAAACGAAGTTTTTCCCATAAATCTTTAACAGCGGGATTTTTCATGTCTATTTCCGCAGCAGCGGTTTTTCGCAGCACCGTGGGGGGCTTTTTAACCGGAGCAGGATCTTTTCTTAAAATTACTCTCTTTTCTCCTTTGAGAACGGCCCGGCTTTCGGGGGAAAGACAAAAACCCCCCTTGCCATCGGGATGGGGTAGCAAAAAACCGGAGGCCACCAATTGGCGTATTACGGTTTTCCATTCTTTGTGAGAGAGTTCCCGGCCAATACCAAAAGTGGATACCTGGTGGTGGCCGAACCGCCGAACCTTGTCATTATCCATGCCAAGCAGAACATGAATTAAATGCTCCGCACCAAAGCGCTGACCGGTTCGATAGGCACAAGACAGTACCTTCTGGGCTGCCACGGAGCCATCCCATGTTTCCACTTTTTCCTGGCAAACGTCACAGTTGCCACATGGCTCATCCCTAGTTTCGCCAAAATAACTCAAAAGCAACTGACGGCGGCAACGAACGGCTTCACAATAACCCAGCATGGACTCTGCCTTTTTACCTCGAACGCGTTTGAAGGTTTCATCGGCATCCGAATTGGCCATGAGCGCCCGAATAGTCACCATATCTGCAAGGCTGTAAAGAAGGTAAGCATCGGCAGGTTCACCGTCACGTCCCGCCCGGCCGGTTTCCTGATAATAGCTTTCCATACTCTGGGGCATGCCCATGTGAACCACAAAGCGCACATCCGGCTTGTCGATACCCATTCCAAAAGCCACCGTGGCAACCACAATGATGCCGTCTTCCCTTAAAAACCGTCGCTGATGACGGGCCCTGGTACCCGAGTCCATACCCGCGTGGTATGGGAGAGCATTGTATCCCATATTGGCCAGTCGAGTGGCAATTTGATCCGCCTGTTTACGGGTTAAACAATACACCAAACCTGAATGTCCTGAATGGTGTTTTAAAAATGCCGTGAGTTGGTTAAACCCATTTTGGCGGGGTTCGAGCAGGTATCGAATATTGGGCCGGTCAAAACTGGAAATAAAATGTTGTGCCTGCTGCAGGCGGAGTTTTTGAATAATTTCCTCCCGCGTTTGAAGATCGGCCGTGGCTGTAAGGGCAATACGAGGCACCCCTGGAAATTGGTCCACCAGTTGGGAAAGTTGCAGGTACTCCCGGCGAAAATCATGTCCCCACTGGGAAATACAGTGGGCCTCATCAATGGCAAAAAGCGAAACCGGGATCTCTTTAAGCAGACGATGAAAACCGGGCTTCATTACCCGTTCGGGTGCGGCATACAGCAAGTCGGTTTTACCGACGCGTATTCGATGTTCCACTTCGCCAATCATGGCCGGAGTCAGAGCTGAATTAATGTAATCCGCTTTGATTCCCATTTGGTGAAGCCCTTCGGTCTGATCCTGCATTAAAGCGATAAGGGGTGAAACCACCACGCCCACACCCGGCCGAATCATGGCCGGAATCTGGTAACATATTGATTTACCGCTTCCTGTGGGCATAAGCACAAAAGCATCACCACCATTGATGACATGAGTAAT
>SKZT01000037.1 GCA_007127235.1 Desulfobacteraceae bacterium | reverse complement strand
TGGCAAGAATTTTGGGGGTAGAAGATGCAGTTTATAACACTTGGAAAATCAGATATAGAGATAAGCCGCATAATCATGGGAACCTGGCAGGCGGGAAAAACCATGTGGACAGGTATTGATGATAACGAGACGATAAAAGCTGTTAAATCTGCATTTGATGCTGGTGTTACCACATTTGACACTGCAACGGTTTATGGTAACGGCCATTCAGAGCAGATTGTAGGAAAGGCACTGAGAGGAGTCCGGGACCAGGTGGTGATTGCTACCAAGGTTTTTGCCCATTCTCTGGCATATGATAAGGTCTTGGATGCCTGTCATAAATCTTTGAAGGATTTGGGTACGGATTATATCGATCTTTACCAGATTCACTGGCCCGCCGGTTCTTTTGGCAGCAAGAAGGTCCCTGTCGAAGAAACCATGAGCGCACTTAACAACTTAAAAGAGCATGGAAAAATAAGGGCTATCGGTGTATCCAATTTTTCCCGGAAACAAGTTGAAGATGCTTCCAGGCATGGGCAAATTGACAGCCTCCAGCCTCCTTATTCACTGTTTTGGCGTCACGCTGAAAAAGATGCCATACCCTATTGTGTCCAAAACGATATTACCATCCTGGCCTATTCACCATTGGCTCAGGGCATTCTTACCGGCAAATTCGGACCGGATCATCAATTTGAAAAAGGAGATCATCGGGCAAAAAACCGGTTGTTTCAGCCGGAACATTACTCACGGGTTCAAAAGGCATTGAAACAACTTCGTTCTATTGCCGAAAGAAAGGGCATTACCCTGGCACAGTTGGCACTGGCCTGGGTTATTTCCCATCCCGGATTCTGTGCCATAGCGGGAGCGCGCAATCCCGATCAATCTGTCCAAAACGCCCAAGCCTCAGCCATTGAGCTTTCAAAAGAAGATATGGCTGAAATGGACGCAATTGGTCGAACTGTGAGCGATCATCTAGATGATAATCCGGTTTTGTGGGAATGGTAAGTCATCGCTTATTGTTTATTTATTCCCGGTCACCGCAGGTATTTGCTCCGGAAGTTCACATGTTTCCCCTGCTTTTTTGTTTTCCACATAGTGTGCAGCGGCAAGTGCCGCAATACAGCCGTCAGATGCCGATACGACGATCTGCCGTGCGTATTTTGCTCTTAAATCCCCGATAACATATAGCCCGGGAATGTTTGTTTCACACTTTTCATCGGTAATCACATACCCTTCGGCGTTCATCTTCACACCCCGGGGCACCAGTTTGTTGTTAGGGTTGAAACCGATAAAAATAAAAGCACCGTCCGTGGGTAAATTCCATTTTTTATCATCAACCGTGCTTTGCAAAGAGACAGAATTGACTCCTTCATCACCAGCATTAATAGATGTGCATTGGGTATTCCAAATCATTTCAATTTTACATTCGGACTTGATACGTTCCTGTAAAATCATTCCTGCCCGTAGCTCTTCACGGCGATGCACCATGTAAACTTTCTTTGCAAGCTTTGACAGATACAATGCTTCTTCAGCGGCTGTATCCCCTCCACCGATTACAACCACGGTTTTGTTTCGGAAAAAAAAGCCGTCACAAACTCCGCAGTAAGAAACGCCTTTTCCATAGTATTCCCTCTCTCCTGATACATCGAGTGTGCGGGGGGAGCCGCCGGTTGCAAGAATCACGGAATAACTTTTAAGTGTTTCTTCATTGCCCAGTTTTAATGTGTGATATTCCAGACCCGGCAAAACTTCTGTGACTTCCTGATTGACTATCTTAAGTCCGTAAGATTGAGCATGCTCAACAAATTTCTGCGAAAGTTCGGCTCCGGAAATATTTATAATCCCCGGATAATTTTCCACTTCATCTGACAGGACCACTTGTCCTCCCGGGATACTTTGCTCGACAAGGACGGTGACCAATGCCGCTCTCATGGCGTAAATCCCTGCTGAAAGACCCCCTGGCCCCCCTCCGACAATCACCAAATCATAAACTTTATTTTCCCCCATATCCCATATCTCCTTTTGCAATTTAGACTATATTTGAATATTGCGCTTAACGTTGATATTTTCAAGGTCATAAGAACGGAAAATAATTTGTTCTTTGGCAAAGCGCTTTTCGGGCAAAGGTTCAAGAGTAATCTGTTTCAAAATCTTTAGTGCCTCGGATTTGGATATAAAGGCATCAAGACCGCTGCCCGTTTTTTTGCCGGTAACCGAGTCCATCACCAAAGCATCATTACCGTCACAAACAGCGCAGAAGGGAATCGGGTATTGTTTATCATAAACCCGGGCTGCGGCCAATATTTCTCTTGACCATGTATCTATGGCACCGGCTACGCATTTTATTACCATAAACCTCTTGTTATTTAAAGATATCAGAAGATCAACGGAAGACCGGTAAGGCTGCCCCTGGAAAAGCACTTCGATATTTGCATCCACCTGGATATCCGACTTTTCGTAACCTTTTTCTGTCACCAAAAAATGCGCCACCTTCTGGCGGTTCACTTCAGAGCCGATATTGGGTATACTTTTACCGGTTATAAAATCGACAATCATGTCATAGGGTTTCTGAATAGTCTGCATCATAATCTCCCTTAAATTCCGTGTAAGACTGTTCATTATCATCATCAATGCCGATATTTTTCATGCTTTCGGTTTTAATGCGCACAGCATCCACCCAAAGACTTTCCAGATCATAGAATGACCGAACCGGTTCATAAAAAATATGGATGATCACATGACCATAGTCCATGAGGACCCAGTGTCCTTCGTTTAAGCCCTCAATTGACAACGGGTAGATTTTTTGTTTTTTCAATTCTACCTGAATATGCTCTGCAATAGCTTTTACCTGACGGTTTGAACGTCCGCTGCAAATGATAAACGCATCGGCAACCGATGAAAGCTCATGGACATCCAATACGACCAGGTGCAGAGCTTTTTTTCCCAGGGCCGCACTCACGTAAAGATCCAAAGACGGATCAATTTTATGGGTCATAGATACAGTCCTTTTGATTCAATAAATTCTTTTACTTTCTCCGGAACAAGTGACGATATGGATTTGCCTTGACCAATCCTTTCACGGACCATGGTTGCGGAAATATCCACCGGCGTTACATCAAAAAGAAAAACCGGCTTTTTTTCCGGATGAAAAAAAGTATTTCGGGCAGAGTCAAAATAATAACCCGAGGATATTTTTGCCACCAGTAATTTTGTTACCACCCTCACTTTCTTTACAGGTTCACTGTTCAGGACCCCCGGCCGGGACATTACAATGAAGGGTGCTACGCTGAAAAGTTTATGGAATGATTTCCAGGTTTCTATATCCAGAAACGCATCCATTCCAATAATAAAATAAATTTGGGTTTTTTTGGAATATATCGCTTTGAAATGATCAAGGGTGTCGATAGTGTATGATGGTCCTGAACGCTTCAGTTCGACATCGGAAACTGAAAAACCATCGTAACCGGCAATGGCAAGCCGTATCATTTCGAGTCGATGGGAAGCTTCCGCCACCTTTTTTGTTTGCTTGTGAGGGGGGATGGCCGCAGGTACAAAGCAGATTTGATCCAGGTCAAAGCCTTCCCTTACCTCTTTGGCAACAATGAGATGTCCCCGGTGAATCGGGTTGAAGGTACCTCCAAAAATGCCGAGCTTTTTCAATCTAAACCTCATTGTATGTTATCATACAATAATAACGAGATTATCCCTGTGAATGACTTCATCGTAAGGTTTATTGCCCAGGACGTCCTTGATGCGGTTCGATTTTAATCCCATAATTTTTCTAATTTCCAGGGAATTATAATTAACCAGCCCGGTTCCGAAAGGCTCCTGGCCATCGGCCGCAAGGTATACCGATGCCCCGACACCGAAATCTCCTTCCACCTTGATAATGCCGCTGGGAAGCAGACTTTTTCCGCTTTTCAATATGGCCTCGGAAGCCCCGTGGTCGATTCTCAAGACTCCTTTGGGCTTAAGAGTAAAGGCAATCCAGCATTTTCTGCTGGCCAGTTTTTCTTTTTTCGGAACAAAAAAGGTTCCCAAAGATTCCCCTTTAAAAAGCCTGAGCAAAACATCCGGGGTTTCTCCATTGGCGATAACCATTGGAATCCCCGCCGCTGTTACTTTCCGGGCTGCCTGAACTTTGGTCAGCATCCCCCCGGTGCCCAAGGTGCCAGGTATATCACTTGCGATTTTTATAACATCTTTTCCGATGGATGGTACCACCGGCAAAAGTTTCGCTTCGGTATATTTCCTCGGGTCGCAATCGTAAAGGCCATCTATATCAGTCAGGTTGATCAGAACATGAGCGTCCATCAACAAAGTAATCATGGCCGATAAATTATCATTATCTCCCAGTTTGATTTCTTCCACCATGACCGTATCATTCTCATTGATAATCGGAACAACTTTCCATGCCAGCAATGTATTGATGGTATTTCTGGAGTTTAAATACCGGCGACGGTGATTCAGATCCTCACTGGTCAGAAGAATCTGCGCAACTTTCTTGTCAAAATGCTCAAAAGCTTTTTCATATTCCATCATTAAACCGGCTTGCCCTACAGCGGCAACAGCCTGGCGTTTAGGAATTTCCTCAGGACGTCCCGGCAAACCCAGTTTTTTAATTCCCGAAGCCATCGCTCCGGATGATACAAAAATCAATTCCAAGCCCTGATTCATTAACATGGAAATTTGACGGGACAACGAATGGATCAAATTCAGATTAAGGGCGTTTCGGGTTGTGAGCACGTTGCTTCCAACCTTAATCACCACCCGCCTGGCACCCGTTAAGTAACTTTTAAGATCCTGATTCATTGATATTTTTCAACATATTATGGATCAAATGCTTTAATTTTGGAAGCCCTTCCGTTGTCAGAGCAGAAATTTTTTCCACCGGTTTTTC
>SKZT01000249.1 GCA_007127235.1 Desulfobacteraceae bacterium | reverse complement strand
TGACACCCCAGACCGCATCGGCTTTGGGAGGTTTCAAGGTGCAGGGAAAAAGTGCAGAGGCGGCCGGTATTTTGCTTGACGATGCCAAAGCTCTGGAAGCTGCAGGGTGCTTTTCCCTTGTCCTAGAAGCCATTCCATCACCTATCGCCAGGCTTATCACGGAATCCATATCTATTCCCACAATCGGTATTGGCGCAGGCATCCATTGCGATGGTCAGGTACTGGTTACCCACGACATGGTTGGCCTTTTTGATCGTTTCACACCCAAATTCGTTAAACAATATGCCAAAATCAGCAGCGTTATTGCTCAGGCTATTGAATCCTATAAAACCGAGGTCGCCGAAAAAAAGTTCCCCGAAGAAAAGCATTCATTTGCCATGAGTGAGGATGAACTCGAAAAAATGAAGGAAGCATTGAAAAAATTCTGAGTTTATGCCTGTCTGCAAAATAGGAACTTGACATAAGAATATGACCGCATATAATCATCCATTGATTGAAAATTTTAAATTATAGAACTTCGAATTTTCAGAATTATTTCGAAAGGATAAAAACCATGCCATTTTATGAATACGAATGTCCCAATGGTCATATCGTGGAAAAATTGGAAATAACCAATACTGATGAAATCGAATGCCCTGAATGCCATGAAAAAGCGCACAAAATCATCTCCCTTTGTACTTTTAAGTTAAAGGGCGGGGGGTGGTATGCTGATGGATATGCTTCGAAACGGGATACATAGATATGATAAAAGGATTTCTGACCGCCATCCTGATTTGTTTTTGCCTGTACGTTCCGGCATCGGCGGAGGATCAGAACAAAATTCACATTGGCAAGGATGACCGGTGTCCGGTATGTGCCATGAAAGTTGCCAGGTACCCCAACTTTGCCTGTACAATGGATTTAAAGGATGGACAGAAGTTTTCTTTTTGCGCCACCGGATGCCTGATTCGCTCATGGTTTTATCCGGAAATTTTTTTAAAAGCACAAAAAGCAGATATCCGGCATGTCTGGGTACAGGATTATTTCACCGGGAAAAAAATTGATGGGCTAAGTGCTTTCTGGGTTGCGGGTTCCGATGTTATCGGACCCATGGGGCCGGCACTTGTCCCTTTAAAATCGAAAAGCGATATTGAAGTTTTTAAAAGGCGGCACGGGGGGGACATGGTATTTGATCTCAGCGAACTCACCGTTGAAAAATGGGAAACCATTACAGGCAAAAAGATAATAAGCCGATAAAACCGTATGTGAGAACGGATTTATATTTATCTGCAAAAAAAGCTGAACGTCGGAGCACCGTTTATGCTTTTTCGAGAAAAAAAATGGAGTGCAAAAGCTGTGCTTTTGCAAAAGATGCAACAGCACAGCTTTTGCACTTCACAACCATGTGACCGATTTGATTTATCCCGAAAAATCATTTTGAGTCTTTTCGGAATCACATTGCTGTGTTTAACCCTTGTATTGCTGGATGTTCATTTGCGCACCCCCGGCAATCATGAGGAACAAATTATTCAAGCGATAAATCTTAGCAACCTTTCCATTGTTCCGTCCGGAAGACCGTTACGGCATCCTGAAGGGGTTATCCCCTCGGTCAACCTGAAATTTTCTCCTTCTCTTGGTTCTATCATGATTAATGCAGAATACCTTCTTTTAAATCCTCCTCAATATTCAAAATCATATTCTATTCCATGAGATTTGCTTCACCAACCTGGCTATGGGCCGCGCGAGATATGCTTCGGCACCCTTCCGAGGCAATTTTAACAGCCTTGGCTCTGATATCGGTAATTGTTGTGGCTGCAGTGCCTATGCTGTTATCTCATGGACTTTCAAACACCGCTCAAAGACTTCTTGACAGCGGTCCTTCCCTGGTGGTCAGAAAACTGGCGGCAGGCCATTGGTTGCCCATGCCCGTTGAAGATGGCGTCAAAGCCGCGGAATCCGTAACCGGAGTCCTGTCTGCTGTACCTCGCATCTGGGGAGTAGTTGGTGGACCGGAAAGTGTGACAACTGTCATGGGAGTTTCAGAGTCTGATGTTCAAACCCTGAAACGGTTTTCCGATCTAACAAAATCTCCGGCCAGGGGGGAAGCTTTTATCGGCCCAGGAGTCCTCTCCGCGTCATCTAACGGGGATAAGGTTGAGGAACTCCTATTGCTTAACGGTCAAAAGGAGCTTTCAGTCAAGGTGGGGAAAATATTTTCCGGCAAAAACAGCATGGTTGTTCACGATATCATTTTGTTGCATGAAAGTGATGCCAGAAAACTTCTGGGACTTGAAAAAGGCTTTTCCAGTGACCTGGCAATCCATGTATTTCACGAGCAGGAGGCCGATGCCATTATCCCGGATCTTTTGGATGCTTTCCCGTGGCCGGTGGCGATCACCACAAAACAGGATACTTTGAAAATATACACGGCTTCAGGTGACCGTCGTGCAGGCCTCATTTATCTGGCGCTAATACCCTCACTATTAGGGTTGGCTTTGATTGTCACCGCCGGTTACCGTGGAACGCGCAGCAGATTTTATGAGGCTGGTCTTTTGAAATCTTTGGGATGGACCTCACAGGATATTGTGGGTTTTTTCATGTGCAAAGCTGCCTTGATTGCGTTTCCTTCCGTATCTTTGGGTATAACCTTAGCCTATGCTCTTGTTTATTGGCCTGCAGTTTCATGGCCCGCTTATTTGTTTTTCGGATGGCAAAACAACCCTCCCGGGCTATATCTCAATTCTTCTGGATCTTTTGGGATTTTAATTCAGGTTTCAGCAGGTATATTGGTGCCTTACCTGGCGGCCAACCTGTGGCCTGCTATCAAAAATGCAACTGCAGATCCTCATGTACTTTTACAGGCGGAAGGCAAAATGTAATGGAACGCGTCCAATGCGTGAATGTTTCTTTGATCATTTCTTTGTCCGGTCATGCAGAAAAAAGTATCATCCACCGTGTAAAAGCTGAATTTAACGCCGGCCAAATGTCACTTATCACGGGTGTTACCGGTGCCGGAAAAAGCACTCTTCTTCACATTTTGGCGGGGATCATCCGACCGACGGAAGGCGAAGTGATCGTTGACGATCAAAAGGTTTCCCGATGGATGGCTTATCATCGGGACAGGTGGCGTAAAAAAGTGGGTATCATTTTCCAACAGCCGCATCTGCTAAATGATTTGACTGTTTTTGAAAATGTCTGTCTTCCATTGATACCCCAAAAAATGCCCATGCAAACCATTCGAAAAAAAGCATTTCATGCCCTTGACTGTTTGGGACTATCCCACATGGTCGGGGAAAGGGTAACAGCACTTTCCGGTGGTGAACGTCAGCAGATTTCAATAGCCCGGGCCATTGTTTCCGGGCCGGAGCTAATTCTTGCCGATGAACCCACCGCACACCAGGACATGGAAAATGTAACGCGGCTGATGGATGTTTTTGAGCATCACAAAAGAAAAAATACGGTGGTCATTGTGGCATCCCATGATCCAAGAATTGTGGAATCCCGGCGATTTAATGCTTGTTTTAATATAGAAAACGGAACGCTGGAAAAAGTACAATAATGTTTTGGCATCCCATGCTTCTGGCAGTTATGACAGCGGATATGATGGCTATACTGCTGATACTGTCGGCATCGAAAACAGCCTATGATGTGCTGCTATCCTGGAGTCCTGAATCCGCAGACAGAAAACAGCTTAAGCTTGAAACCGCTGTTGAAATGTCGACCATCAAAGTCAGGGCGGGAGCATGGACGCTTTTTTTTTCTACCAGTGTTTTGCTGATGGCTATTTCCAACACTTTGCCCGGAATAATACCCGGAGCTATGTGCGGAAAAGGCGTTATGCAGGCCACCGGCGACATGGGCAACCGTGCCCTGGCTTTCCGGTTTGCCGCCATATTTTTCCTTTTTCTGCGAACAGGGCTTGACAAGCTTGACCACACCACTCCGGGGGCTTCCCTTATTCAAACCAATGCACGATTGCTTCTCATAGCCCTTCCTCTCGTATTTTTCTCAACAACCAACACCTTTCAATCCATAGCCGGACTGGAAGTCCAAGCACCTGTCCACTGCTGCGCAGCCCTTTATGATTCAGTTCGCTCCACTCCAAAGATATTCATGGGAACACACCCACCAGATGCCTTTTGGATAGCTGCTTTTATTACCGGAAGTATATTGATGCTGGCTTCAGCTTTTCGGATGACCTTAGATGCTGGTTTTCAGACCGGTCGTAAATCAATGATCGGCATGATACTCTGTTTTTTATGGGCAATCGTGGCAGCCATAACCCTTGTAAGAGTGCTTTCGGCCTATCACTACCAGGTGCTGTACCACCACTGTCCATGGTGTCTGTTTTTGGACGAACATCGACTGGTGGGATATCCTCTTTTTGGGGCTTTGGCAGCAGCATTATTTGAATCCACCATGGCATTTGCAGTGGCACGCAGCGGCTGTAAATATCCCAGACTGAAATTGGAGGCCTCGGAAAGGATACGGAAAGCCGGTATTCGTCTCATGATCGCAGTCAGCTTGTTTTTAATGATCTCGGCAATACCTGCGGTCTTTTGGAGAATAAAATATGGGGTCTGGATCGGGGGGTGAATGGCGTAGGCGCTAACCTAAGGGATGTTGCAGCAAGCCCCCCTTTGGCAAACTGGTCTTTACCCACACTTGACACAGTGGGTACTGATAACATACTGATTTTATGATGTTGTGATTTATCCAATTGTTTCAACAACCACGGTGCCAATTTTTTTCTTTTTATGGCCCCCTGTTATTTTTTATGTCGCGCCCTTTCAGGGCTTAAAATTTTGGGGGTCTCTACCCAGGGCGCTGCCCTGGGCTGCATTATGTATCGACCTTTCAGGCCTCCTTTACCTTGCAACCTGCGAATCCTGCCCTGAAAGGGCTATACATACATAGCCCAGGGCAGC
>SKZT01000310.1 GCA_007127235.1 Desulfobacteraceae bacterium | reverse complement strand
GGGGATTTAGGGGGATTTAAAAACGCCTCAAATCCCCCCTGCCCCCCTTTTCAATAAAAGGGGGGAACGTTTGCAATCATCCTTTTTAACCTCATTCCCAAGATCTGAATGATAACGAGAAAATTCCTATAAGCATCGATCTGAGGACTCTCGGGTTTTATACCGGAGAGTCCCCATATCGATGGTTATGGAATTTTTCTTGTTACCATTCTCTGCGTGAGAACGAGGGTACAAGGCGGCTTCTTGATAACCCCCTGTGTCAAGTGTGGGTAAAGACCAGTTTGGAAAAAGGGGACTTGCTGCAATATGTTTTCAACCGGCGCTTCAGCCGACCAGTAGGATCGTTATATTTAGTGCCTGTCCGGAAACTCCCCTCCCTCTGGGAGGGGCAGGGAGAGGGAAAGATAACCTCCTGATATCATTCACCCCCACCCCGGCCCTCCCCCAAAGGGAGAGGGAGTATAGGAATTTCCGGACAGGCACTGCTATTTATGAGTCCTGGAGGGAGGGCATAATATCTTTGTGTGAACCCCGGTCTTTTGTCGATGCGGATTTATCCTCACAACGTAAACAGTTTGTGGTTGACACATCCGTTTTTCAGGTGAACCGGCTTGCAGCCGGTCAGCGAAAGCACAGCTTTCGCACTCCGGGTGAAGCTTTTCAGCTCCAGTACTGAGGACGCTCGTAATGGTCGTAGAGGCGGCTTTCATACTGCCGGTCGATGGTCATTGAGGGATCATATTCCGGGGAATTTTTGACGGCTTCTTTGGTGAGGTTGACCATTAACTCTTTTTGTTCCCATCGAATTCCACTGGCCCACTGTGGGGAAAGGAGTACTTTTTTGCCCCCTGGCAGCCAGTTTCGTGTATCCACCATAATATAGCGAATGGTCCAGGTTTTTTCCTCCGCAAGAAAATCTTCCACATGACCAATCCGGCCATCGGTCGCGTGGATTTTGTAACCTTCCACCTCTTTTGCAGAACGAAGGTAATTGGGTCCTTTTTGTTCACCGGATTTTTCCTCCAGTTCTTTTCGCGCCAGAGCATAAAGTGAAGCCGGGTATGCTGTATAACCCCAGACATGGGTTCCAATCCAGTAATACGGGTAGCCAAAGAAATTGTGAAAGCGTTTTTCGTATTCCCTTGAAACCGGGAGATCTTCCTCAATGGGAGGAGAATTTTTTATCTGCTCCGTGGTCAGTTTGACGGGAAGCATCCGAGCGGCCCAGTCCGGTTCTCCAAGGGATATGGGAGAAATGAGCACTTTTCGGCCCGGGAGCCACTTTCCCGTGTCGGCAACCATATAGCGGATTGTCCACCAGCGTTCATCGAACAAAAGATCCTTGCATTGCCCGATTGTGCCGTCTTCCGCAACCAGGATATACCCCATCATTTCAGCAGCGCTTCGCAGCATGACAGTCACTCCTTTCTTAACTTTCCCCCAGCTCTTTTTCCCGGATTTCCTGAACCACTTCTTTCTGAAGCTTCTGAAGCTCAGGGCTCATTTCCACCGGATATTTTTTGGGATTTTTGAGTTGCTTAAAGGCGTTATCAAGATGATCCAATTCGTTTAGGAATCTTTCCCGGATATTTTTTACCGGTTCGGGCTCAATTTGGGACCGGCCATTGTCCATGACGTGCTGAAGCAGGGGGTCGCCTTCCAGAACTTCATCCCGAAGAGCGATTACATCTCCGGCCGGCTTTCCGTCTTGAGTATTTCTAAAGACCTGTTTTTTATTAACCAGGGTTTTTTTTCCGGAACTCAGCTTCAATAAGGGACGATTGTCATACCGTACAAGCTTATAGGCAATATCCAGGTATGGGGCGTCGGCAGATACCCCCATTTTGGTGCCGACACCGAAACCGTCGATCTCGGCGTCGTTTTCGACGGCATCGGAGATCTTGTATTCATCATACCCCCCGCTTGCAAATATATGGATATTGCCCATACCGGCATCGGTGAATATTTTTCTGACCTCTTTGCTGAGCTGGGTCATATCTCCGCTGTCAAGTCTTACCCCTCTGATTTGTTTTCCCTTTTCGGCCATCTCTTGAGCAACCTCCAGAGCCTTGTAAGCCCCCTGGATGGTATCGAAAGTGTCAATCAGCAGTACCGTACTGTCAGGAAATACCTCGGCAAAAGCGCGGAAAGAATCGATTTCTTCATCAAAGCTGGTCACATAGGAATGCGCCATGGTGCCGGAGATGGCAATGTCATATAATTTTCCTGCCAGCACGTTGCTGGTGCCGTCGAAGCCGGCTATGTAACTGGAGCGGGCTACCTTCAAACCGGCATCCATACCCTGGGTACGTCGAAGAGAAAAATCAATCAATTTTCGCCCCCGGGCTGCATGAACACACCTGGCAGCCTTGCCTGCAATGACAATGGGAAGGTTCATGGCATTGATAATGAAAGTTTCCACCAGTTGGGCCTCGATGATGGGAGCAGTGACTTCCAGAACCGGCTCATCCTTGAAAAAAAGGCGACCTTCCGGCATTGCATAAACATCGCCGGTGAATCGCAAATCGGAAAGGTAATGAAGAAAATCATCGGAAAACATCCCTGTTTTTTTAAGATAATCGAGACTTTCATGGCTGAAATGGAAGGTTTCCAGAAAATCGAGGACATCCTCCAGTCCTGCGCTGATGAAATAGCCGCGGTCCGGCGGGTATTTACGTATAAACAGACTGAAAGTAGCCGGCGCAAACATCTGCTTTTGGTAGTAGGTGGCTGCCATGGTCAATTGGTAAAGGTCAGTCAAAAGGCTGATATTTTTTCCGGTGATTTGCATGCAGGATCTCCTTTTTCCAGCTTTTTTCAAGCAGAGCCAACCCGGCAATAGGTATGGTAATAATCAAGGTACAAATTATCTATCCGGCTTTTTAGCTGTTCAATTTTGTTGGAATCGTCCAAATTATCCCAATAGGGTTCACCAAGAGTGATCAATGCAATGTTGAGTTCATCGATGATATCTTCGGTGGGCTCGCACCATTTGTCATAATACCCACGAGTGGTTTTCGAAGCCGCCTTGATTTCGCATTCCAGCTTTTGCACTGAAAGCTCAATTGAATTCAGAACGTTTCGCCATGTCTTTCTGTGATATTGCTGACTTTTATTTTGGAATATTGGCACGGCAGATCTCCTTTCTTTTTTGAGCCTGATAGAATGAACTTTTTTTGAACCTTAAAATAGCGGGAGTTTGGAGGGGAGGCTATAGGGTAATTTGTGTATATTTTTTATTTTAAGAGAGTAATCGGTGTTCAGGTTTTAGGTGACTGGCAATAAAAAAACAGGCAGAATTCAACAAAAACCCTGGAAGGGTGACATGTTATAGCCGGTGGTTTTTAACCACCGGATAGGATCTCTCACAAAAACGAGTCCTGAAAGGACGGCATTACTCGAATATTGAGTTTTACCGTGAAAATCCGGATGGACCTTGTGGACCTTGTGGACAAGATGGACCTTAGGACGGTGTCGAAGTATGTTCTCAAAAAGTTCGGGTAGTTGATTTAAATTGAGCTCAACCTGGATTCCGGCCTCCGCCGGAATGACGTTTAAAATCAGACAGTTGCCTGGACTCGTCATTCCGGGCGTAGCGAAGCGGAGACCCGGGCACGAAGTGAAGCTTTAGCGCTATCCAGGCAGATACTGAAACCCCCTGGATTTCTGCTTTCGCAGGAATGACGGAAAAAACTAGAACATCGGGTAATAAGGATGCCTGGAACACGGGTCCACTGTCCCCCGATGCAGTGACACGATAGCCAAATACCCTGGTTATCATTATGAAATACCCCATACACAGTATTTTCCAGCGAGCAGCTTCCCGATAATGTGGAATCAGTTTCAACATTTGCTATCACTGGATGATCCCGTTTTCCTTGGATTCCGGCCTCTGCCGGACTGACGAAAATAACTTGAATATCGGGTATCAAATCCCAAACAATCCAATGAACAAAAATATTAGGAGGAAAGAAAAATGACAAAAATGGGTGATCTTTATCAGACGGCTGACTGGAAATCGGAAAAACATGTACCGGTAATCGAGTGCCCGGATAGCGTGGGGGCTGAGGAAATGTTCGAGGTCAAGGTATCTCTCGGCAAGGAAGTGGCCCATCCCAATACCACTGAGCACCATATTCGCTGGATCCAGCTTTATTTCAAACCTGAGGATGATAAATTTGTTTACCAGGTGGGAAGTTTTGAGTTTTGTGCCCATGGAGAGTCAACCGAAGGTGCGGATAAAGGGCCGGTTTATACCAATCATTCTGCCACCACTGACTTGAAAATCAAAAAAAGCGGATCCTTGATTGCAGCAGCTTTCTGCAATATTCACGGTTTGTGGGAAAATACCAGGTCTGTTTCCGTAAAATAGGGATGTTTAAGGAGAAATCATGTTGTATATCGGTCATTTTTCTTTCGACGAGGTGGGCTCAGATACAGGACAGCGGCATGGTTATTTTACCTGTATTGTAGATTCGGATAGCGCGGACCAGGCTGTTTTATCGTTTCATGCCCTGATTGAAAAAATGAAAAGGGAAAACAGCAGTTTTGCCAACATCGCGGTGGTGTATATCGAAGACATCTTTGAAATTCGGCGGGTGCCTGAAACAGCGGCGATACTTCGAATGCAGTCCTCGGAGGGAGAATTTCCAAAATCGGTGAGCCGGTCTCTTCCGTTTGTGGAAACCGATGATATTGCCGCTTACGGATGGGCACCCGATGTTCGCAGAATCAGGAAAGCTGAAACAGATGAAGTTCTTGAAATGGAGCCTTTTATGGATTTTACGTGATTCAAAGAGGATTGGCTGTTCTGGGGCGATGAAAATCACCCGCTTTTGGGAACTGTTTTATCATCTCAAATCTGTTCCGAAAATTAAAAGCCAGGGAATTTGGGAGTTTGGTTTCAGGTTTCAGGTGTCAGGTGTCAGGTGTCAG
>SKZT01000251.1 GCA_007127235.1 Desulfobacteraceae bacterium | reverse complement strand
GTTATAATCAGTAATTTTTATACCCTGGTTCCCACGCAAAGTGTGGCAACGAAAAAAATGCAAAAGCACAGCTTTTGCACTCCTTCAACACCCCCCAAACCCCCAAATCCGTTACAATCAGGATATTTCATGGTTCCCCCCTTTATTTCAAAATCAGAATTGCTGCCAATGAGCCTTGTGCCTTGCTCAACACAATTATTGTTGTTAAAGTTAAGGGTCATGGGTCATGTGATCCAAATCGAGTATCAGATAGACGAAATTCAAAAATCTGGTTTTCACTATTCTCATATGGCAAGGGCTTTTCGTTGAAAAAAATGTTTTTATCTCAATTGCCAGCGGTATTTGCACTGGGAGTTGTCTCTCAGGTGGTACAGATTGTACTTTTGCGGGAACTGCTGATGGTATTTCACGGCAATGAATTGTCGCTTGGCATTATTCTGGCCGCCTGGATGCTTTGGGTGGGCATTGGAAGCCACCTGGGTTCAAAGATTGCGAGGCGCTCCATAAAGCCCGTGACCATTGTTTCCATTATTTCGGCGGCATCGGTGATATTTTTTGTTTTTACCGTTTTCAGCATCCGCATGCTGCGGTTTTTTTTTACAATTGAAACAGGTGCCTATTTTTCGGTCTCTGACATGACCTTGTCCTGCCTTATTGTAATAGCGCCGGTCGGACTGCTTCTTGGTATACAGTTTGTCATGCTGGCAAAAGTGTGGCGCGAAAATGACAAGGCACATGACACCTCGGCTGCTGAAAAAACATATATAGGAGAAGCATCCGGAAATATTATCGGCGGCATATTATTTTCTTTTTTTCTGGTACACCTTTTCAATTCATTTCATGCTGTGGTTTTTTCCGGTTTTTTAATGGTGGCTGCAACCCTTTTACTGGTTTTAAAATGCCGTCATGAAGGTCTGAGCATGGCTGCTTCAATAAAGCCTGCTCTTTTTATGGTCATGATTGGTTCTGTGGTATTTTTTCTTTTTCTTGGGCCTCTTGATAAATGGACATATACCCTGCAATGGAAATTTTTTTCACCGGAATACCTTCTTGTTGAAACCCGCCAGTCCAAATACGGAACCATTTCCGTAGTTCAGCGGGAAGATCAGTACAGTTTCTTCCAAAGTGGCAACCTGATTTTTTCCACCGCCGGCCCCGTAGTGGAATCACCGGCTTTAGAAGAACAAGAAGCCGTCATTTTTGCCCATTTCGCAATGGTTCAACACCCGGCCCCCGAACATGTCCTGCTTATTGGCGGGGGCCTTCGGGGTACTATCCGGGAAATTGCAAAACATCCGGTAAAACATATTGACTACGTCGAGCTTGACCCTGTCTTGACCGATATGGCCAGACCTTATATACCCAGGTCGACCATAAGGGCCATAGACAGCCCTCTTGTCAATCTTATTCACACGGATGGCCGGCTTTTCATTAAAAAAACAGACCAAACGTATGACATGATTATTGCCGATATACCGGATCCGTCCACGGCGGTCATCAACCGTTACTATACCGAAGAATTTTTCAGGGAGGTCAAATCGAGACTCAACCCGGGCGGGGTCTTTGTGACGGGGGCAATGACCACACCTGATATGCGGGGGGAGGCTGCAGCAAACCGAAACACAGCTATATACCATACTTTAAAAAGGGTCTTTCCCAATGTGCTTCCGGCAGGGCAGCGTTTTATTTTTTTCTTTGCCAGCCATCAACAAGGACAAGTGTCTGCGGATATATCGATCCTTCGGCAACGTTATATCAAAAGGCAAATCAATACCGACGGGTTTTCACACCGTCACTTTGATCTGCTGCTGGAAGAATCCCAGCTTCGGCGAATCAACTGGATTATTCGCAACCATGGGCGTAACCCGGATGCTCATCTCGGAAATCCTGAATCCGGCCCGCTTTTTCCACCATCCATTGAAGAGCAGGAAATAATGGAAACGAAACTTCCACCTGTCAATGAACGTTTTTTTATCAACTCAGATTTCAAACCTATCGGTTACTATTATACCCTCCGGTTCTGGGATGTTCTTGCCGGGGGAAATCACCGTGATACATTTAAGTGGATCCTTCGGGTCCAGCCATGGTGGATTGCTCCGGTGTTTGCATTTTGTATTGTTTTTCCGCTGGTTATCAAATGTGTGCCAACCCTTAAAAAAAATAGAGCAGATAGACATTTTGCAATCCTGCTGGCTGTTTTCAGTACAGGGCTGTCCACCATGGCACTCCAGGTGGCCATTATTTTTTCCTTCCAAAGCCTTTACGGATTTGTCTATGAAATGATAGGATTAATTACCGCTTTATTCATGGGAGGACTGGCCATAGGAACTTTCGTAAGCCGAAATCTTGTAAGAGAAAAATCCAGCATTACTATACTTGCAGGTATTCAATTTTTGATTGCCCTGTTTGCAATGGTTATTGCCTTTGGTCTTCCAGGAGCCGCGAAACTTGAATTTCCCTTTATAGTCGTTGCCCTTTTTTCTGCAATGACTTTTTTAGCAGGGATGTTCAATGGTGCGGACTTTCCGATATCGGTGGCATGCTGCCAGTCATTGAGTAAGGACCCTGAAAAAGCAACAGGGACAGTTTACGGCGTTGAACTTTTCGGTGCCTGCGCAGGAGCGCTGGTGGCAAGTGTTGTCATCGCTCCGGTTTTAGGAATTACTGCAGTTTGCATACTTGCGGCTATTGCCAATTTCACCGCTTTTCTGGTACTCGTGATATCAGGTGCCTGGCAATAGGTAATTGTATTGTTTGGAGAATATATGAAAAAAAATGATAATCCGGCTCACCTGGTAACCAGGAGGGCTTTTATAAAATCAGGCTTATCCGGCGCATGCGCACTATGCGTGGCCGGAATTCTTGGATTTCCGCGTGCAGCGGGTGCTTATATACCCCAAAAAGGTTTTGTAAATCCGATTCAATCCAAGTGGTTTTCTCTGCTTTCAAATTCAAATATCCAATGTGAACTTTGCCCGAAACAATGCCTCATATCTCCGGGTAAAAGAGGCAAGTGCGGCGTGAGGGAAAACCGGAATGGTAAATGCTATACTTTGGCCTATGGAAATCCGGTACTGGTGCAAATGGACCCTGTGGAACGTAAGCCTTTTTTCCACGTAATGCCCGGCACCCGTGCTCTGTCTGTTTCGACTGCCGGCTGTCCTCTCGAATGCAGTTTCTGCGAAGTGTGGGATATGGCTTTGGTGGCACCCGAGGACGTTTATGCATACGACCTTTCCCCTGAAAAAATAGTTGCTCAGGCAAAAGCAGCCGGTGCACATTCCATTTCTTATGCCTTTGGTGAGCCGGTAGCCTTTTATGAATACATGACAGACATTGCCCGCATTGCAAAAAAGGAAGGGTTATTGAACCTTATGCATTCAAGCGGTTATATCTTACCGGAACCTTTAAAAGCGATTACCGAAATGCTCGATGCGGTCAATATCGACCTTAAAGGTTTTGATCCCGAATTTTACCGGAGAATGGTGGGCGGTGAGATCGAAACGGTCAAAGACACCCTTAAAATACTGATAAAGGAGGGAGTCCATGTGGAAATAACCAACCTGATCATTCCCACGGTAAATGACGATATGGATCAGTTGAAAGAAATGTGTATGTGGATAAAAAACGAGCTAGGTGCCGATATTCCAATCCACTTTGGCCGTTTTTATCCCCTTTACAAGCTTGCCAACCTTCCACCAACGCCTGTTTCCACACTTGACAGAGCCCGTAGCACGGCTTTGGAAACCGGCCTTAAATATGTTTATGTTGCCAGGGTCACCGGACATGAAGGAGAAAACACCTTTTGCGCTGAATGCAAAGAAAAAATCATTACCCGGATGGGCTTTGTCATCGAAGAAATGCATATTGAAAATGGAAGATGCGCTTATTGCTTCAGCCCGGTTGCTGGCAGGTGGACATGATCAAAAGACGGAAATTCTCCGACGAAATACTTGATAATGGGATATGGCTCTCTGGTCCAGGTTGGAAAGCCCCGCTTCTCTTGCCCAATCTATGGCTTCTACGAACTCCTGGGAATTTATGGCCCGTGCAATTTCCGGATACTCAAATGCCCGATGTTCAACCCGGTACTGTCCCATGATGTTGATATAAGTTGATTTGGAAAGGTTCTGGGCGGCCCATTGGACAAATTCCCGGGTTCCTGCCACCCGGTTGGGCATGACCAGATGACGTACCATGAGGCCGCGCTCTGCGATACCTTGAGAATCGGTTACAAGATCGCCTACCTGCCGGTGCATTTCAATAATTGCCTGCCGGGCCATCTCCGGATAATCTTTCGCAGAACCAGCATAACGCTCCGCATTATCCGGATCCATAAACTTAAGATCCGGCAGATATATATCTACGATGCCATCTAAAAGTCTTATATTTTCCGCCAATTCGTAACCCCCCGTATTATAGCACAAAGGAATCCTCAGCCCATCTTTCATGGCCATGAGTGTTGCATTTAAAATATTGGGCATTACATGGGTGGGGGTGACCAGATTGATATTATGACAGCCCATCTTTTGGATATCAAGCATCATGTCCGCAAGCTTTCTATCACTTACCTCACTGCCCCGGCCTGCATGGGCAATGGGCCAGTTCTGGCAGAACACACAGCGAAGATTACAATTGGAAAAAAAGATCGTCCCCGAACCATTTCTTCCCACCAGCGGCAATTCTTCACCATAGTGAGGCTGGGCACTATAAACCACCAGTTTATCAGTCGCCTGGCAGACACCTTTTTCTCCCCTGCTGCGGTCCACTCCGCAGCGTCGAGGACACAACTCGCATTTTTCAAATCGTGCATAGGCTTGCTCAATCCTACGCGCAAAAAGCCCTTCCCGTTCAAGCTTGATATAGGCTGGTTCCCTTGAGTGCTGACTTCCTGATACCTCCCCGTTGCGGCCGCAGGAAGGCAGAAACAGCATCCCACCCGAGATACACAGAGTTCTGATAAAATGTCTTCTTGTTATATCCATCTAAAATTCCAGTACTTGAATGATATTGCCATCCTCATCGACAAACTCGACTTTGTTATATTCAGCTCTGTCGACAACTGCCAGCTCATAAGGGTTTGTAATAACCTGAGGTAAAAATGCATCTTCAGGTGGTGTCTGGATGATTACCGTAACCCTGAGCCTACGGTTTTGGATTCCGGCGGTTTCTTTAAATGAAATGCTGTACCCTGCAGTGGGCTTTTTTCCCATAAAAGCCGCCGGTACAACCTTTGTATTGAAATCAACCCTGTACATGTCAGGAATAGGATACGTTTGAGAATATATTCGGTTGAAAACTTCAACAAGGTGTTCCTGGTCTGAAATTACGGCAAATTCCATGTCAGTATTAGTTAAACCCGAATAAATTCCGCTATCCAGAATTTTTAAATGCAACGTGGGGTCAGATTGCCGGCATCCCGCCTGTACCGTTAACAATAAAGCAGTGGTGGCCAGAAATGATAAAATTACAAATAACATTTTATGATTCATTTTTTTACCCCCATCTGGTTGCACACACGCCTTTGTGCGAATGAATTCGCACCTACAATTAAACCAATTGCGATGGAAATAACCTGTAGGTGCGAATTGATTCGCACAGCTGAGTTTTGCAAACTGAAGAGGTTTATATTTTGCACATCTGGTTGCACACACGCCTTTGTGCGAATGAATTCGCACCTACAAAACCAAATCCGATTGAGAGGACCATACCGGCCATACCATGGTCTATATGTTTGGTTTATTTCCAAATATAAAATTTGATGAAAGTATAACAAACTTTGCGGTATTTTTAAACGTCATTTTGTACAAATTTATGGTAAACAACGTTGCTGCATTGACTTGAAAGAAACCATTTGATATTGGGAGCGCAACCCAAATGAATTGAAAGGAATTAACAGCGTATGGAAAAAACATTATCGATAATTAAACCTGATGGCGTTTCTCTGGGGCTGGTGGGAGAAGTTGTGAAGCGTTTTGAAAATGCGGGGATAAAAATATCCGCTATGAAGATGATTCACATGACAAAACCCCAGGCGGAAGGATTTTATGCCGTCCAGCGCGAACGCCCGTTTTTTGACAGCCTGACCGATTTTATGTGCTCTGGGCCTGCGGTGGTGATGGTGTTGACCGGGGAAAATGTCATTGGAAAAAATCGTGAGCTTATGGGAGCAACCAATTACAAGGAGGCTGCCGAAGGGACTATTCGGCGGGATTTCGCCACTGACATTGAAAAAAACGTGGTCCACGGATCGGATTCTTCCGATTCGGCGGCTTTCGAAATTGGCTATTTTTTTAACCAGCTGGAAATTACAGGCTGATGCCGGAAAACATCAACCTGGAAAATATCAGTATTGTTTTGCAGCGGCCCCGCTATCCGGAAAATATCGGTTCCGCTGCAAGGGCAATTCGCAATATGGGCATCGGGCAGCTTATCGTGGTCCAGCCTGAAAACTTTGATACTGAAAAAGTTTTAAAGCTGGCTACCCATGCAGCCAAAGATGTCGTCGAAAAAATCAGGGTTTACGATGATTTAAATTCAGCTCTTTTGCCATTCCAATATGTGGTGGGAACAACCGCACGTTTAGGCTCCAGACGCCAAAGCATTCAAACCCCTGCTCAATTGGCCGAGCACCTGATACCCATATCCCTGCATAATCGTATCGCTGTTCTTTTTGGCCCGGAAGACCGGGGATTGACCAATGAAGATATCTGGAACTGTCATGTGCTGCTGAATATCCCAACCGCCGAGTTCGCCTCCCTCAACCTGGCCCAGGCTGTGATGTTGGTTTGCTATGAGTTGTTTAAATCATCCATTGAAAGATCAACAGGGTTTTCACCTCGCCTGGCCTCCCATCACGAATTGGAAGGCATGTATCAACAGCTCAAAGAGGTACTTGTAAAAATCAGTTTTCTTAATCCCGAAAATCCGGAATTCTGGTTGAATAATATCCGCCGGTTTTTCTCCCGGCTACCCTTACGGGCCAAAGAGGTGCAACTGGTTCGCGGTGTATGCCGGCAAATCAATTGGTATGGGAAAAAATGTTATGAGGATGGTTTAGCCGCCGGACAACAAGCCCAAACCCAAACGGAGACAGATGAAAACACGGTAATTGCCGAGGAAAAGATAAAAGGAAAATACTGACGTCCCTAAGACCATATTCGATGGAAAAAACGTGTAGGTGCGAATTGATTCGGACAACTGAGCTTGGCATAGTGAAGGGGGTTTATTTTTTGCGCATTTGATTGCACATACGCCTCTGTGCGAATGAATTCGCACCTACATGTAAAAGCATATCCGATGGAAAAACCCTGTAGGTGCGAATTGATTCGCACTGCTGAGCCTCGCTGTCGCAATCATATAAATTGTGAAAGCTGCATCTTAGCATCTTGGTAGCCCTCTTTTAACAGGCGCTTTGCCTGTTTTTTTGAAAAATTGAAGAGGCTTTTGAAACCCAGCATTTCGACTGGGGCCACCATTGCTAATTTTGTTTTCCCGTTTATTTTCTCAATGAAACGGGGCATGGGACTTTTGAAAGTCCCACTTGGTAAAGCCATGGGCCAAAACCGCTCGGCCAGAATCGTATTGAATGAGCCCACAAGAGATTGTTCAAAAACCAGTTCCATGGTCTTGTAACTTGATTGGGGGGGAACCTGCTTAAAGATGCCCACCGGAGAAAGCATTACAACGATAATTTCATCGGCGGATGAAGCAAGCGCCGGAAGAATCGGTACATTGTCAATGACCCCGCCATCCCAGTAAAATTCACCATCAATGCTCTGCCATGAACACATAAGGGGCATTGCCGCTGAGGCCAGCAGATGCTGCCTGGTAATTACTTTTTTGGAAAAATAAGCAATCTGCGATGTTCGGATATTCACCGCTGTTATAATGGTTTCGATCTTGCTTTTCCGCAATGATTCAAAATCGATAATTTTTTCTATCAATGTTTTTAATGGCCGGGGACTTACCGCAGGATGATAATTCTGATACGGAAAAAAACTCATGATGAATTTTAAAAAGCTTGTTCGAAATATATCCCTGTGACGTTGGGTGAGCCAAATCTGTGCAAGTTGTTCCGGTGTGATACCTGATGAAAAGGCCACGGTGTTCAGTGCACCGACTGAAGAACCGCAAATGAGGTCGGGCATCCATTTTTTTTCCCACAGATATTGCAAAACACCCGCTTGATATGAACCTCTGGCACCTCCCCCGGCAAGAACCAATGCTCGTTTCACGATAAATCCCTCAAAAAGCTTAGTAGTTTTCAAAAATTTTTGAAGCCAAATCGATATCCTCGGGGCAGAATACGAACAGACATTTTGCCTCGGGGGATGAAACAGACCCATAAACATAGTTGATGTTAATGTTTTCTTCTCCGAATTTACCGGAGATTTCCGCTAAAGTTCCGGGCCTGTTTTCCAGTTCGATGGCAATTACAGGGTTAATATCATAAATGTATTCGTTTTTTGATAATAAATCGACAGCCTTGTCTGTATCATCAGCCAAGAGACGAATCATTGCGAATTCCGCCGAATCTTTTCGTATGGAATTATAGCTGGCTGCTGAGGCGATGCGTTTTAAAGTCTTTCCTCTGGCCTGAAAAAGATCCCTGACGTAATCGGAAGCATCCTGGATGCTCAATGCATCGATATTGATTCCGCTGCTTGAAAAAAGGGAGGCCAGCTTGCCCAATTCACCGGGTACATTTTTTAAAAAAAGTGAAATTTCGGTTCTAACCATGTCCGGATTCCTTTTGAAACACTACACATTTTGGAAAACATGAGCAACAATAGTGATATGGGGCAGCATGAAAAAAACCGGCCGGAAATGTTTTGATTTTTTTCCACTGCCGGTTTTTTTCAACCATTATTATTTTTATTTGGGTGGATATTGAGCCTCAAAAGGCACAACTTTAACCAGGCCGTTGGCGGTAAACACCGCAGAGCCTTCTTTAAGGAAAATATCAAAACCAAACTCCGGAATTGTGGTCCACCATTTCTCCAGCTGTGTGAGAGCAGCTCCTGCCCCTGTACCCAGGCCTTTTTCCTGAAGTCGAAAACCGCCGGTAACCAAAAGACTCAACATGGACTGCCTTCCGTCAAACATGGCATGAACCCTGAGCTGATTGGTTTTTCCGGGTGGAATCCACTGGGTATCCATAGTTTGAACTGTGTTAAGCTCAAACTCTTCGAAAGCCACCGTAAATTTCAGACTATCCATACGAACCGGGAATGGATTGGGATTTTCCATATCGAATATGAAAGCCAGATTCAGGGGTGCTCCGTGATTACCAGCTTCTCCGGCAGTGGGTTCAACACTTTGGGCAAAGTACCACCACCCCCAGTAATTCACAACTTCGGCATGGGATAATGTTACCACCGGTTCTTTAAAGTGACCTTCTGTGGGCTTTGCAGGTACGCCGGAACATCCCCACAGCAGCGCGACTGAAACCAAAACCACCACCAATGTTCGTACAAATGAAGTTTTGTGCATTTATATGCCCCCCTTTACGAAGTTTGGGGTTAAGTAATCCATCTTTTACGACGCTTATAGTGTTTCACATTGCGAAAACTTTTCCTTCCCCCCACATCGGTCAGTCCCAGGTAGAAATCCTTAATGTCCGGGTTTTGCAAAAGCTTCTCAGAACTGTCATCCATTACGATCCGCCCATTTTCCATAACGTAGGCATGAGGTGCAACATTTAATGCAAGCTTTGCATTTTGTTCCACGAGAAGAATGGAAATCTTTTCTTCCTCATTGAGCTTGGTAATAATATTAAATATTTCATGGATCAGCAATGGAGCAAGGCCCATGGACGGCTCGTCCAGAAGGATTAACTGCGGGTTGGTCATCAGTGCCCGGCCCACCACGGTCATCTGTTGTTCTCCGCCGCTGATAAATCCCGCAGTTTCAGTGCGTTTTTCTCTTAGGCGGGGAAAATAGTGGTAAACCATCTCCAGACCTTCCTTGATGGATCGTCCAAGTTTTTTCATATGAGCCCCCACTTTCAGGTTTTGTTCCACCGTGAGATGCTCAAACACCCGACGTCCCTCGATCACCTGAACAATTCCCTTTTTGGCGATTTTTTCAGGCCCCATCCGATCAATACGTTCGCCCATAAATTCAATGGAACCATCGGTCACCTCACCATCTTCATGCTTGAGAAGACCGGACACCGCCTTAAGTATGGTACTCTTACCGGCACCATTCGCCCCTAAAAGGGCGACAATCCCTCCTTTGGGAACATTTATGGAAACCCCCTTTATGACCAGGATAACTTCGTGATATTTAACCTCTATATTGTTGATCTTTAAAATGGCTTCTTGTTCACTCAAAACCTTTGGACCTCCTTGGGGAAAACAGGGTTTTTACTACTACCAGCCGATCCACTCATTTTCCCATTTCTCAGGCCAACGACTCTTCATATCGACCCTGTCAAGCAGCTGGAATTCTCCACCGACATACTCGTAGATTGGCACCACCCCCGCAGGACGATGGTCTGTTGGGGTAAAGGTGACTGGTGCGGCACCCAGGCCTATATCAAAATCTCTGAAGGTTTGGAACCCGTTTTTCAGAATGCTTTCGCCACTCAGATCTCCGGCTGCATCAGCTCTGTTCAAAGCTTCCCATAAGACCATAACAGCTCCCCATGCCTGAACGGTCCTGATCAATCGTCTTTCCAATGGAACACCCGGATTATATTTCTGTGCATAGGCAACCACATGCTCCATATTGGGAACATCTTCGCCAAAAAATGCACAAACAGTTGTTCCAATAGCACCTTCCGCCGCTTCACCCGCAAGCCTCGGCAGGTTTTCATCAAAACCCCAGACATTGATGATATGATCAGCATCAAGGCCCAATGAATAAGAATCCCTCAATGTGGCGGCCACGGACATGGTGGTATTGCCGTGCCAGACCAGATCCGGTTTAAAACCTCTCATGGCCAGAACCTGGCTTTTGGTATCGACTGCAAAGAGGGAAACATCCTGATCAGGCCCAATATCAAAACCTAAGATTTTTGCCTGATCTTTGATGGCCCCGATGGGTGCACTGCAATAAGGCGAGGCAAACATATAGGATGAAACAAATCTCGGTTTTCGCTTCCCATAATCCTCATGCTGCGGCCATTTATGGTCATACCATGCCGTAATGGCTGCCCGTGCATTGGTTGAATAATCCGTTGCAAAAAACAAATTGTAGGGGGTTTTTGCCGGATCGGTGAGATGTCCCGAATAGGAAGCGGATACATAGGGCATTTTGTCCCGGGTAACAGTGGGGGAAAGTGCTTCGGTGTCACCGGTGCCCCATCCCAGAACAGCGACACATCCACGGCGCTGAAAATGTCTATATCTGGTTAAGGCTTCCGGAACCCGATAACCATAGTCAGACTGATGCAGCACAATTCGCTTTCCGTTGACCCCGCCGTTATCGTTGACATAATGGATCGCTTCGACGATTCCCATTGCATAATCCTTGCCCACATCGGATGTGGCCCCGGTCATATCATTGAGAGAACCGATGTTGATAACATCCGCCTTTGCTGTTGAAGAAAATGAAAACAACATGGCAATGGACAGGATAAACAGGAAATATTTACCAATTAAATTTTTAACGCTCATCGCTTTTCTCCTCTTTCGTGTTTGAAAGCAGGCTATATAAATTACATTCATGAAAAACAAACACCCAAAAGAATTCCGCTATCACCTCCTTGAACAGCTAATATGAAAACGGCCATAGATTGAAATAGTTTTTTATCTGCCACCATCTGTAGGCTATACCATTGGGCTCAAAAATCATAAACCCGCATATGGCTAAACCAAAAGCAGCTTCTTTGATAAACAAAAAGTCCATCATTAGCCTTGGATAAAAATTTGCCAGCGGCACAACGGCAGACTGTAAAAGCTCCATTACCACGACCATGAAAACGGAACCAAAGATTGTCCCATGAATAGAACCGACGCCGCCGATCAGGATAACCCCCACCAGCCACAATGACCAAAACCAGGGAAAATGTTCCGGGCTGATAGCTGCCAGGTTGCTGATCCAGAAAGCTCCCGCCAAACCACCGATAAATCCGGCAACAAAAAAAGCCAAAAGCTTGTATTTTACGACATTAATACCCATGACACCCGCGGATATGTCGTTGTCGCGAATAGCCACCCAGGCTCTGCCGACACGGGACCTTAACAGGTTGACAACTATCGTGACACTTAAAATTACCAAAAAGAGCATCATGAAGTAGACTTTGGTATCACTGTCAATGGCAAAGGGACCCACCTTGATCGCCTCGGGGGGGATTGAAAAAGCCTGGCCTCTTCCTCCGATCTGGCTGACATACTGGGTGATGATAAAATCGACGATGATAAACTGAGCGGCCATGGTGGTCAAAATAAGGTAAAATCCTTTGACCCTTGCGGATGGCAGCCCGAAAATTACGGAAGCAATACCGGCGGTGATTGCCGCGATAACAATGCTGAGCGGATAAGCGATTCCGAAATCCATCATTGCCTGAGGCCAGGGAAACTCCAGGATCAGCAAGGTGCTTGTGTAGGCACCGACAGCAATAAAGGCGGCATGACCCAATGTTACCTGGCCGCAAAAGCCGATAAGCAATTGCACACCAAGGGCTCCCAGAAGAGTATAACCGATTGTGTTAACGACACTCATCCAGTAAGGATCGGCAAGAAGGGGAACTCCTATAAACAAGACAGCAAAAAGAAGAATCATTTTGCCTTTGATAAATTTTGTCTGCCAGAGGGACTGGTCTTCTTTGTAACTTTGATGATAGGTGCCGCAGGGTAACCAGGTTGTTGACATAAAACGCTCCGCTATCTTTTTGGCTCAGTAAACAGTGACCGGGCTAAACTCGTTCAATTCTTTCCCACCCCCAAATACCATGGGGTTTAAAAAGTAAAAAAATGACCATGAATACAAAGGGGGCGACCTCTTTTACACCTCCGGGAAAATAGGCATCCAAATAGGTTCCGCTCAGATTTTGGAGAACTCCGATAATAATACCTCCCAAAATAGCACCGGGTACCGAATTGAGCCCTCCCAGAACCACGGCGGGTAAAACAAGAAGTCCGAGGTATCCCACGGATATATTCAGCCCGTTAATATTACCTAAAAGGGTGCCGCCTACTCCCGCTGCCATAAAAGCGATTGCCCAGGCTGCGGCATAGACAAAACGCGCACTCACCCCCAAAGATAAGGCCGCCATTTCATCATCGGCGGTTGCCTGCATGGCAAGGCCCCAACGGGTGTATTTAAAAAAGCATACGAATATGCACAACAGAATGATGGCGGCAATAAAACTCCATAGATAGACTTGCCCGATGATAAGGGGTCCTATAATAATGGGTTTCAGAGGAAAAACCGCCGGAGCAAAGACACGTGTATCGGTGCCCCAAATGAGTTGAATCGTTCCCTTGAAGAAAAATGAAAGTCCCACTGTTACCATAATAACCGTTAAGACAGGTTCACCAATGAGGCGGTCCAAAAATATTCTTTCGGTTAAAATGCCTAGAATAAAACCGATGATCAGTGACAGAAAGAGCGAGGGGAGAAAAGGCACCCCCATCTGATAAAAACTAAGGGATACATATGCTCCGATGAGGGTTAATTCCCCCATGGCCAAATTGAGTACCCCGGAGCATTTGTAAATCAAGACCCATCCAAGGGCCACCAGGGCATAAATTCCGCCGACCATAATGCCTGTGGTCAAGGTCATTAAAAAAAGTTCCATAGTTGACTCCTTAAAATCCCGTCTGCCCGCGTATGTGGACTGCAAAAAATAGTTTTTACAGGGGGAAGTTGAGCGCTAGGTTTTCCCGCTATTATTATTTTCTAAATAATCCCCTCTCATCAATCCGGGACCTCCCGTATTTGAAGATCGGTTTTGATATGAGATTGGCGCCCGTCTTCATAGGTGATGGTGGTATCAATATGCACCATGTCTTTTTCAGAATACAGAGCATCCATGATGACCTTGTACCGGTTTTCCACAAAGGCTCTGCGCAACTTGCGGGTCCGGGTCAGTTCATCATCGTCCGGATCAAACTCCTTGTAGAGATTTATAAATTTTTTTATCCGGGCAGGTTCCGGGAGATCCGCGTTGGCCTGGCTGACCATCTTTTCCACCAGGTCATACACCTGGGGTTTTTGAGAAAGTTCCATATAGCTTGTATAATTGATTTTTTTTTGATCGGCCCAATTACCGACCACCTGATAATCGATACAGATGACTGCCGTGACATACTCTTTCTTGTCTCCGATGACCCAGGAATCCCTGATATAAGGGCTGAATTTAAGCCGGGTTTCAAGATACTGCGGAGAAAACGGCCGTCCGTCACTCAATGTCATGACATCTTTTGACCGGTCAAAAACCACCAGATGACCATCTTCATCGATAAAACCCCTGTCATCAGAGTGAAGCCAACCGTCTTTCAATGTTTTTTCTGTTGCCTCGGGGTTTTTGTAATAGCCGATAAACACGGAAGGGCTTCTGGCAAGGATTTCACCGTCTTCGGCAATTTTTATTTCTGTTTCCGGGATAGGTTTGCCCACCGTGTCAAACTTGATATCGCCATCTCGATGTACAACTGAGATTCCGGCGATTTCGGTCTGACCATAAATTTGTTTCAGGTTAACCCCCAGAGAATGAAAGAATCTGAAATGGTCCGGCCCCATGGCGGCACCCCCCGTATATGCATGTCGCACCCTGGAAAGCCCCAGATGATCCTTGAGTTTTTTTTGTACCGCATAATAGGCGAGCCTTTCCAGTATTTTCATTAAACCGGAAACTGATTTCTGGTCGAATTTACGGTTGGCCACCCGGTATCCGATTTTCTGAGAAAGCCAATAGCATGTGCGTTTGAGCCATGAGGAATCCAGATATTTTACCTGAACCGTCCTTGTCATTTGTTCATACATACGCGGAGGAGCGAACATGACATGGGGACCGATTTCGCGGATATTGGCCTGGGCTGTTTCGGTGGATTCCGGAAAATTTATGGTAAAACCAACCTGAAGGCCACAGGAGATGGACATCATTTGCTCGCCGATCCATGCAAAGGGCAGATAAGAAACGTAATCATCCGAATCAAAGCGCGGATCAACGGCCATGAGATTGTTACCCATGGTCAGCATGTTATAGTGGGTCAGCAGTGCTCCCTTAGGAAGCGCCGTTGTTCCGGAGGTATAAAAAAGAAGGGCCACATCTTTTCCGTGGCCCTGATCGATCAATTCTTTAAAGAGGTTAGGCTGCTCGCTGTCCAAGGTTTTACCCAGCGCAATAACTTCATCTAAACTCATCAGAAAATCCTGATCGTAATTGCGCATCCCTTTGGGATCATCCCAGATCACTTTTTCCAGCTTGGGGCATTCATGAAAAATGGATATGGCCTTATCAACTTCTTCCTGTCCCTCCCCAAACAAAAACCGCGTATCGGAGTGGTCGATAATATACTTGACCTCTTCCATCAGGCAATCCTGAAAAAGCCAGACCCCGATTCCTTTTGCGCACAAAGCCCCCATTTCCGCCATAAGCCCTTCAGGACGATTGTCTCCAATCATGGAAACCTTGTCTTCGGGCTTCAGCCCGAGTTTAATCAGGCCAAGGGCAATATATTTAACTTTATCCAAATATTCCTGCCAGGTGATAGGCCGCCAGATACCGAACTCTTTTTCACGCATGGCAACTTTTTCATCACCGTAAAAAGTTGCCTTCTCATAAAAAAGCCTGGGAATCGTCAGTTCTTCAGTAATTTCCATTGTACGCCTTCAGTCTCTATCTCCGGGTTGCGTAAAGGTCTTCTTCACCAAGGTAGGCCTTGATGACTTCAGGATGATTCTGAACCTCGGCAGAGGTTCCGTCAATGATCATGATTCCGAAATTGAGCACAAAAACACGATCGGACAAGTCCATGACAACACCCATGTCATGCTCCACCAGAAGGCAGGTGATCTTCCACCGCTTTTCTTCATTGATATCCAAAATAAAACGGGCCATGTCCTCGACTTCTTCAAGGTTTAAGCCGGCCAGGGGCTCGTCGAGTATCAGCAGCTTCGGTTCCAGAGCAAGCGCACGGCCCAGTTCTACCCGCTTTTGAAGTCCATAGGGAAGCATCCCCACAGGCTTGTGCCGGATGGATTCAATCTCCAGCAAATCAATGATCTCTTCTTCGATAAAACGGCGGTGTTCGAGTTCTTCCCTGGCGGTTTTACCCTTGTACCACGAACCGGAGAGAATTCCGGATTTATAGTGAATGTGCCGTCCTAAGCGAATGTTATCCAAGACGGTCATCCCGCCAAAAACTTCAACTTTCTGAAAGGTTCTGGCCATGCCCAGAGCCGCCCGCTGGTATGGTCTTAAGCGGTTGATTTTTTTACCTTCGTATTTGATGGTTCCTTTTTGAGGATAATACAGGCCGTTGATGCAGTTCATCATGACCGTTTTCCCGGCACCGTTGGGACCGATAACAGAGTGAATCTCTCCTCTGCGGATCTTCAGATCGATGCCCTGAAGGGCTTTGACTTTTCCAAATTCCATGTGGAGGTCTTCGAGCTCCAGGATAAAATCGGTGTCATTTTTCTTGTTTGTTTCGCCCAACAGTCAAGCCTCCTTTCAGCATATGGTTAGCATGGTGCTTGCAGGCTGTTACCATTATGTAACTTTCGTAT
>SKZT01000328.1 GCA_007127235.1 Desulfobacteraceae bacterium | reverse complement strand
ATTGGTATTCTTGAGAAAATGGATTTGTAAATACTTCAGTATCGGATAATTATCCTTGAAAAAGAAAAAACCTGGAACTCTCTTCATTAACCGCGCGAAGTAGGAGCTTCAGCTGGATGGATTTTATTACAGCTATTTCAGTGGCTCTACACCAAGATCATTGCATATCTTTCTGGCCAAAATATCCTTAATGTCTGAATGTCTCGGAATTGCAGACCGTTTTTTCAATCTCGGATTATGCCACCATGAATGTTTTCCACCTTCCCTCAATAGGGCACATCCCTGACTGCGAAGATACTTGAGAAGTGCGTTTCTCTTCATATCGCAATTTTTTCTTCCCTGTAGCCACTGCCTGCAGCAGCCAGCGCATCCTGACGATTGAATTCCAGGGCTTCTCTAAGCGTAACCTTCAAAGTTTCTTTTAGTTCCTCGTAGGATTTTTCTTGGCAGTTTACCCCAGGAACTTCTTCAATCCACCCTACCCACCAACCGTCTTCCTGTTTCACAACAGCTGTATAATGGTTCTGCATTGTAATTGCATCCTTTCCGGCAAAATGTTGCTGCTATCGCCCAAGGTGAACAGACTCGGACCGCTCTGGGCTTTTATCAAGGAGGTCAGAAGTCCGCCTTGAAATATAACAAATTTATAATATCAGGTTTCAGATTGTATTGATATCCTTTATCAAATTTCCTCTATGAATTTTCAGTATTGGATAATTATGGTTAACGTAAAAGCCACCGCCAATAAAGAACTGGAGTGATAGCGGAAAAGCCATTTTTCCATTGTAGCACCGGGTTATGATGTTAAGTATCACTTTTGGGGCCAATGAAAACCAGCATTGGATAAGATTGTGGTTCGGTTCACTCACACAATCTATCCTTGTTCGTTAGGCATGTTTTTTTCCTCTTTTTTATGGCCTCTTTGTAAAATCCCTGATATTCCGGAAGAATATGGTGCCTTCTCAAATATCCCAGCCCAGTTCTATTAGTGTAAACTTTTCCATTAATTCTCCACCGCATAACGCTTGGCCATGAAATAGGCCGATGATGAATTTTTTCAATATGTATAATGGCTTTTTGATGCTCCCCCTCTTCACCGGGATCAACAACCTTATATCGAGAATACTCACCATTACTATGATCGAGCACCGCATAATTAATTCTATGCCTCTCAAGGGGCCTATTTTGCGCCATTTCATCAAACGATTCATCGACGAAAGATTGGTGCTTGATATTCTTAAAAAAAATGTTTGCCCTGCAGTTTAAAAATTGATGTTCGTTGAATGCTTTAACATCGTGTATATGAGAAATGCTCGCCCAACCATTTTTATGAGAAATACTATAGACATCACCATCATATGCTATGCATATAACCTTTGGCGTGAGAGGAAGAAATAATAGATCACCAGAAGTTTCTAACCCAAAAGATCTAAATGCCGTAAAAATAATCCTTAGAACATTGGTTTTTTACTGGTGCTTTGGGGATGCACTTCTTCCTGTCTATATTAAAGACATTTATCGCTTTATTTTCACAGTTATGTGTAAATTCCCTGAGATAGCACCTCGGAACAAAGTGTTGGTTTTTATTTGAAGCCATAAACCAATAGAAACCTAAAGCGACTTTCTATGTATTTTTTACCTAACGCCGTGCCAAGCGCCCGGTTTGGAGGCGCACCGCGCCAGAAAACCGGTCCGCTTGCGCTACTGGTTAGCCATTTTTCCGATGCATCAACGTAGACAAAGCTTTAGATAATTCCGCTTCATCTTTCAGCGCCTGTGCCAATCGATCTGACAGCTCACTAAGAACCACCCTTACGCTACTGGCAAAATCCAAACATTCCTCATCAGACATAGCGTGAACACCTTTACTCAAAGCCCCATGCAGAAGTCGAACCGGACTATGTCCATTTATCAATAGGCTTTCCGGAATTGCATCTTTGGACATATCCAAAGCTTTTTGAAACTGAGTTTCAGCTATAGCAGCCTTGAGAGTTTTAAGGGTCTGGTCGGGAGCATTTATTTTTTCCGCAACCTTCACAATTTCTTTTAAGATTCTATTTTTCTGATTTTCAACAACTCTCCGGTAGTATATAAAAGCACCAATACCCAGTCCCTGATTCTCACATCTTCTTCCTTTAAGAAAAATCTCCCTATCCGGCCCAATTAGCTTTAATAGTATTGGAGGTGTTGGTGGGCCATAAGGGGGCATCTCGCCCAGCTTATAAAGCTCTCCTGTTGGGTTTCTTTGCTCGTCGATTCTTGCGGCAATAGAAAATGTTTTTACGGTCTTCTGGCAGTTTGAACATCTATGTGTCAGATATAATAGCTGCCTGCTCGTTCGTAAAACGATTTCTCCGTGGCCGATGTAACGGAAAAACCTATTTCCATTGCAAGCTTCATGGCTGCAGTGAAGCTGAATTTCCGGCGTATTTAGAACGTCGTCTTTATAGCCCCCGGCATGGTATTTTCGCCCGCGCCCCAAATCAGAAATATGTACCAATTGGTTAGGGGGAACACTCTCCAAAAATTCTGCTGTTGTAAGATACTCAATTTCTTCCTCAAGCTCCTTTTGTTCCTCCTCTGAGCCCATCCTCAACTCCTATCTTCTTGTTGGCTAACGTTTAGCGTTTTATCCTGCGTCCCGCGCGATAGTTTTCAGTAAGAGTGGGTTTTCAGGCTCTTTCAATTTCTGTCGATAACTTATTTTCAGCCAAAAGCGGGATGGTGGATAAAACGAGGTTGAACTGAGCCTTTACTCAAAATCTTAAAAATGGATTATCAAATTCATAAAGGAATTGTAAAGATAATTCAGGAAGATATTCCTGAAAGAAATTGCGTTGGATCTATAATCTTCACGAATAATGAAACCAATGATCGGGAAGAGGATAAGTTTCAGCCTGGTCATTTTCAAAGAATCTGTTTCAGTCTCGGTAAAGAATTGTGTTGGTATCCTTGAGAAAATGGGCTTGTGAATACTTCAGTTTTGGATAATTATACTTAACAACAGCTGTTCCGAACGTGGGGCTGCAAACCATTTTATAAAATGACTACTTGTTTATGAGCGCAACAAAAATTTAATCGGTATGTGCAGCCGCTTTCGCCAGGCTTCTTCAGAATGTTCTTCACCCACAAATTTTCGTGTTTGCCAGTTTACTGAACTATAACCTTTGCTAATCATAATCTGATCAACTTTCAACTGATAAGGTTCATACAACGCATCTAGAGTTTCAGTTCCATAGTCGAAATATATGCGATGGTTTGTTGGATTTGGCAGATTTTGACGTAAGTATTCTATAAGCACATCTGGAATAGGATTTTTCTCATCTGTTAATGCCCCAATCCAGTGCGTTGACAAACAAGCCGCTCCACCAAAAACTTCAGGATACTCACATACAGCATAGATTGAAATCAATCCGCCCATGCTGGAACCCACAATGAATGTCCTCTCTACATTTGGCAATGTAGCATATCTACGGTCAATAAAAGGCTTCAATTCTTCAGTAATGAACTTAAGATAATTATCTGACCGAATATCGACTCCAAATAAAGGGGTTCCATCTTCTCGTTTGGTCTGTTTCAAAAACTTACGATATGCAACTGGAAGGTTCTCAAAAGGCTTTTGGGGGAAATAATCTGAGTGCCTGCTATCACTCGAATTCCAAATACCTACAACTATACAATGGGGAATTTTGCCTGTGCTACTCAATTCTTCCACAATTTCTGCCATCCCCCAAGACTGTTTGTTCCAGGTAATTGCTCCATCAAACAGCATTTGTCCGTCGTTCATATACAAAACAGCATATTCGCCATTCGATGGATAGTCTTCCGGTAGCCAAACATCGATATGCCGTGGTGGCACATAGGCCGACTCGAAGTTCTCAAGTCTTTCGATCCTGCCCTGTAAAACTTTAGGTATGGGATCGTATGGGCTGTCTTCTTGAAACTTATTCATTGCTACTTGATTTCTTTAATCACATAGATAAGTTGCTGTTTTAACTTTTTATCAACCTCATTAAGTTTCAATAAACCTATTTACATTCTGAGCACATTGAGATAAAGCGAGCAAAATTAATAATGGTTTATGCGGAGCTCTTTGCCCTCCGCGTTTCCACAAAGTTACCTTCTTGAAAAGATTGTTTATCTCCTCTATATTCATTTTTTGAATTTAACGTTGTTTTTCAGTGGGTGCGCGCTTTTTGCCGTCCCCTGCAGCAGCGAAGTTAGCCTCAATGTGTCCGGAATGTATTAAACTCTCCCGTTTTAAGTTCCATAGATGCATAAACCTCAAATAAATGAAGTTCTACTGAATTTTCAATTTCAACGACGGCAATAGAGCACTGCTCTATTCGCTTTTGCGAATCCTCAAACAAGGAACGAAATTTAAGGTCCGCCATGTTCTGTTCTCTTGTGCCACCAGGATCTCGCTGGCACTTGGCAATGTAATACGCCAAACTGCCACTAAAATGGCTGTTCGAAGTAAGATGTTGGAAAATGTATCCGCATAAAATTGGGAGCCTGTTGTTTCCATTCTGTCCCTATAAGACGCCGCTGGCAATCCTTTTAATAGCACACCAGGCCTTTAGTATATTGCCGCCCCAGCTGTTTCATTTGTCGTGTGTTATGCGGATCGGCATAAAAATCTCATTCTTATGATCCACCAACTGGATCTTTACAATATCAGAAATCAAGCACACTTGCATCCCATGTAACAAATTTGCAGATAATTCAAGTTTCGAATCGATTTTGTTGTGTCCCTGATGTATGCGTAAGTTTCACCAGTCGCTTCTATTTCATGGAAAATTGGCCAAATTTTATCGAAATCTTTTTTTGTCGCTTCTCTGATATTCATAATGATGATTTAAATAGCAAAACGAATTCAAAACTATAGGTCTCGCTTTTACTGATTTTACCCGAACTTTATGCGAAATTATATAATGTGGCAAACTTGGGCTAAGCAAACTTAATCGAAAAGTTCTTGGAAAAAATGTTCCAT
>SKZT01000003.1 GCA_007127235.1 Desulfobacteraceae bacterium | reverse complement strand
GAACTGCTGATAGCAATGGCAATGTCCCTGAAAAGCTGGCCTGCTTCTTCTTCAACAAACACGATGGGCAAAAAAACCGCAACCGTTGTAAGTGTACTGGCAAGAACCGCTCCCCACACCTCGACTGTTCCGTCATAGGCCGCTTTAACTCTGGATTTTCCCATCTCCCTATGGCGGAATATGTTTTCAAAAATTACAATAGAATTGTCCACCACCATACCGATGGCAAAACTGATACCGGCCAGGGTGACCACGTTGATGTTTCTTCCCACCAGCGTCATTACCAAAAAAGTTCCGATAACGCTTATGGGAATAGCAATGGCAACAATAATGGTACTGGGAAAACTTCGCAAAAAAATCAGTAGCACCAAAATTGCTAAAGAACCACCCAGGTAAATATTTTGTTTTACCAGGTTAATGGCACTGTATATATAGCTGGTCTCATCATAAACCTGTTCTATGGCCAGATGCCTGTCTTTTAAAACATTCTCGTTAAGCTCTTCCAAAGCTTCCTGGAGCTGCTCCATGACCACAAGAACATTTGTACCCGGTTCGCGGATTGCATTCATGACAATGGTGGGAACACCAAGATGGCGAACCACCACATCGAAATCTTCATGGCCAAGTTCAACCCGGGCCACATCTGAAACAGTAACAGGAATACCGTTTTCCCGTTTTATGATGACTTTTTCGACATCTGCCTCAGTTTGATATTCTCCCAAAGTACGAACAACATAGCGCCTTTTTCCTTCATCAAAAGTGCCGGCACTGATATTGCTGTTTTCGACATCCAAAGCCAACATCAATTCGGGTATACTTACCCGACGAGCTGCCAGGGCATTGGGATCAACAATCACGTGAAGCTCGCGCTGCTGTCCGCCATAAATATTGACCGACGCCACTCCTGATACCCGCTCTAGACTCGGCTTTACGTTATCATCCAAAAAATCATATTCATGTTTCAGGTTTCCGGTATATCCCTCTAAAGCCTTTAAAATCATCCAGGCAATGGCCTGTTCCTGGCGCCCTCCGGATTTTATCACGGGTTTTTCAGCACCCACCGGATATCGTTTGACCTGGTCCAGTTTATTGGAAACCCTCAAAAGAGCCGCATCAGTGCTGGTGCCGATTTCAAACATCAGGCTGATATAGGAATTGCTGTCACGGCTCTCACTTTTCATCTCTCTAAGGCCTTCGAGATTTTTAAGCTCGTCTTCCTGAACATTTGTGATTTCCCGCTCTACTTCCAGGGGGCTGGCTCCTCTCCATACAGTCTCCACTGAAATTTCAGGAAGATCCACATCTGGTGTCAACTGAATGGGAATACGAAAAAGGGAGAGAATACCGAACAAAACGATGAGAATTACTCCGACAGCGACTGTTACAGGTTTTTTTACGGCCGTATCGACAATTTTCATGACTGCACTATTCTCACCGGCTGTCCCGGTCTGAGCCTTTCATTGCCGCGAATAACCACTTTATCCCCAGGTTTCAGATTTCCCTCAATGGATACCAGATTCTCAAAGTATCCCAGAATAATTACGGGCACCGGCGTGGCATGCCCATCATCCACCCTGAAGACAAGCCTTTCCCTGCCGGCGATAACCACGGCATCCTTGTGAACCATAAGCGATTTATGTTCATCCATGACATTGAAAATCACCCGGGCTTCCATCCCCCCTTTTATTCTCATGTCCGGGTTGCTCATGGCTATTTTAACCGGAAAAGTTCTTGCATTGGCATCCCCTTTTGGAAAAACCGCCTGTATTTTTTCTTCCCGTGGTTCCAGGGAAACACTTCTGATAACAACGGATACATCAAATCCCGGGCTGAGATTAATAAAGAATCTCTCGGGTACATCCACCATTATATCGATAGTGCTCAAATCGATCAGATCGACAACAGGTGACCCCACATTAACCCATTCACCGGTCTGGATATGCTTTGCTGCTATAAATCCGGAAAATGGGGCTACAATATTTTTCTGACTGATTTCATACTTGAGCAGTTCGATATCTGCCATGCTTTTTTCCAGATCCTGAACCAGAGTATGATAGCGATAATAGGCCTCATCGTAACTTTTCTCTGCAACGCTTTGGGTTGCTTTCAGTTTTTCCATCCGGTTCAGTTCTTTTTTTGCTTCCTCAATAGTTGTCCTGATCCTTTCACGATCCGCCTCAGCCCCTTTCAGCCGAAGTTTCAACCGCTGATCCCTCAGTCTGAGCAAAGCCTGGCCTTTGGATACAAAATCTCCCTCATTGACTAAAAAATTTTCTACCACTCCGGAAATTTCAGAAGCCACACGGCTTTCAGTTACCGGTTCAGCGGTTCCGACCAACTCCATTTGTTTCAATGCCGTTTGTATTTCTACGTCCGCCACGCGCACAGGGGTTGCTCCAGGCTCTTGAACCGGCTCGTTTTCCTGAGAAAAAGCACCCGTAAAAGGCAAAAGCAAAACCAGAAAGAACACAAACACTTGTATAAAAGGATGATGGTTTGTTTTTGAAACTTTTTCCATTGTACTTCCTTTAAATTGTACTTTTACACTCCGGTCCCAAACATGTTACACTCGAATTTAAAAAGTAAGTTTATAGAGGTTAATAAAAATCGTCAAGTTCAAAGCAGGTGTGAAATTTGTACATAAAGTGCTCATTTTTCTGAATTTCCACAATCATTTTTCTATTTTTCCTTGCTCATCAACAATCCTGTGTTATTATTTCGTGTATGTAAGCTTAAACATCAAGTAAAAACTTGAACATCGACTGAAAGGAAACTTTTATGAAACTGGCCATAAGCGGTAAGGGTGGCGTAGGTAAAACTACATTTTCCGCACTTCTAATCCGGACATTGAACGAGCAAGGTAAACATGTGTTGGCCATCGATGCCGACCCTGATGCCAACCTGGCCGGAGCCGTTGGAATAGAGGGTGCCGAAAACATAACACCCATTTCAGAAATGAGAGAATTAATTTTCGAGCGGACCGGAGCACAGCCTGGATCCATCGGCGGATATTTCAAACTTAACCCTAAAGTGGATGATCTTCCCGATGCTCTCTCAGCCAGGCTTGGCAATATCAAATTGATGCGTCTCGGTGGTGTTAAAAAAGGCGGCGCAGGATGTATCTGCCCTGAAAGTACTCTTTTAAAAGTTTTGGTCACCCATATTGTATTGGCCCGAAATGAAGTGGTTGTCATGGATATGGAAGCAGGTATTGAGCACTTGGGAAGATCAACCGCCAGTGCCGTGGACAGGCTGATGGTGGTAGTAGAGCCGGGAAGGCGAAGTATTGATACGGCTGATCACATCAAGCGCCTGGCTTCGGAAATCGGACTAAAAAATATCACTGTGATCGGAAATAAAATCCGTGGCCCCCAGGATGAAGCTTTTTTAAGAAAACATTTATCTGATTTTGAATTCCTAGGTTTTATCCCTTATGATGATGCATTAATCGAAGCAGACCTGCATGGGGTATCTCCTTATGATATCGATTCCACAGCAAAAGCCGAAGTGGCCAAAATGATCTCAAAATTATAAATCTTCATGAAAAAAAACTACGCTGCAGCAACTCAAAAAAAAAACCAAAAAAAAGATGTTTTTTCAAAACTGAAACCGGGGATTGATCCCCGTTTGAAAAAAGTATTTGCATCCATAGGTGTTCCCAAAAAGCAACCCTTTATTGCGGACCCTTTTCAGCTTAAAGCCCTTTCTGCCATAGACCGGGGCGATTGCATGGTGACAGCCCCCACAGGTGCCGGAAAAACCTGGATCGCCGAACAGGTCATCAGAAAAATTACACGGGAAAAAGGTAAAGCGTGGTATGCATCCCCTTTGAAAGCACTTTCCAATTCTAAATATGAAGAGTTTTCACAAATTTTTGGTCCTGAAAATGTGGGTATTCTTACGGGGGACAGAAAAGAGAACGTCGATGCATCAATCATCGTGGGCACCACCGAGATCTTGCGAAACCAACTCTATGATTCCATGTATCGAGGAGAAACCCTTTCGACGGATTTTGTGGTGCTGGATGAGGCACATTTTCTTGGTGACGAAGACCGGGGAGTGGTTTGGGAAGAAATCATGATTTATCTTCCCCCACGAATTCCTATTCTCATGCTTTCAGCGACTATCGGAAACGCCCGTCAGATTGCCAACTGGTTATCCTCAATCCGCGGCCGTAAATGTATTGTCATCGAAGAAAAAAACCGGCCGGTTCCCTTGTTTCCCCTGTTCATTCATCCTTCGGGAACACTTTTGCCTTTGTTGAGTCCGCAATCGGGAAACCAAAAGAAAAAATTGGACAAAAAAGTAGCCGCATATGCTTATGGCAAGCGCCCTGCCCTTTTGGCCCCACCGAACAAATTGCCGCCTTTCGGGCAGATTCTCAATATTTTAAAAAAATACAAGCTGCTTCCTGCCATTTTTTTCCTGAAATCAAGAGCGGACTGCAACGCTGCCATCGAGTTTTGCAGTGAGAACATCATTGCGGGGGGAAGCCGCAAAGAGCTACTCAGCCGCCGGATTTATGAATTATCGGAGGAAAGCCCCCATATTCTCAACCACAAGCAAATCGGAGAACTTGAACATCTTGCTGTTGCAGCCCATCACAGCGGCCAGCTTCCCAACTGGAAACTACTCATCGAAACCCTAATGACTGAAGGTCTTCTGGATGCGGTCTTTGCCACATCCACGGTGGCCGCCGGAGTCAATTTTCCAGCCCGTACCGTGGTGTTTCTCAACTCTGACAGATTTAACGGGCGGGAATTTCTACCGTTAAATCCCACGGAATTTCATCAGATGACCGGAAGGGCCGGAAGACGGGGTAAAGACCACATCGGATTTTTATTGGCAGTGCCCGGCAAATTCATGGACATTCCCCTTGTGGCAAAACTGATAAGCTCAGCGCCATCGCCAATTTTTTCGCAGATTAAAACCACCTTTTCCATGGTGCTTAACCTCTTGCTCTCCCACAGTCCCGAACAAATCGAAGACCTTCTCGAAAAATCTTTCGCCAGCTATCTTATAGCCAAGGAAAAGGAGAAAAAAATTTCAAGCCGTGTCTTTGATCAAAGCAAATCCTTTTTGCGCCAGAGTTTTCGGGATCGTCTGAATTTTTTAATGGAAACAGGATATGTCACTGAGGATGGAAAACTGACCGATGACGGCGAGTGGGCCTCACAGCTCAGAATCGATCAGCCGCTTTTAATTGCCGAGGGTTTTAAACTTGAGCTTTTCCCGCAAAACGATCCCGCACGTTTGGCGGCAATGATTACCCTTTTTGTCAATGAACGGGAAGCCGACGACCGATTTAAAAAAACAGAGCTTCCTGCAAAGTTTACAGGTGATTTTTTCCGGGTCAAAACCGGGCTGACACCTTTTGCAAAATTAATGTATGAAAGAGGCTTTGACGTGCGCCCTTTGTTTATGCGGCCGGCCTTGACTATTTTTGAATGGGCTTCGGGAAAAACCTGGGACCAGGTTTTAAAAACGTCGGAATTGGCTGATGGGGATCTGGCCATGTTGGTGCTGCGCACTGCAGACAACTTACGTCACATCCGTTCTCTCAGGGATGTTTTTCCCAGGGCAGCCGAAAATGCGGGAAAAGCCATAGAACTAATCCTCAGAGATCCGGTTATTGCATATTAAGGATGTCTGTGTTTTTAAACCTGATCAGCTTTTTTCAATGGCTTTTTGCTGAAGTAACTGATCGGCCAACACCAGAGATACCATAGCTTCACATACCACGTTAATTCTTGGAATGGCGGATATATCATGCCGGCCTTTTACGCAGATGGTTTCTGGTTTTCTTTCGGTATTGATGGTTTTTTGTTCGATGGCAATGGACGGAATTGGCTTGACTGCAGCGCGAACCACGATTTTATCGCCGTTGGAAATACCTGCAAGAACGCCGCCGGCATTATTGGACAGAAAGCCGTCCGGAACAATGGGATCATTGTTTTGAGACCCGAGCATCCGAGCTGCCTGAAACCCCGCGCCAATCTCAACTCCTTTTACCGCTCCGATACTCATAACCGCTTTTGCAAGTTCGGCATCGAGTTTATCAAACACCGGGTTTCCCAGCCCGGACGGAACACCGGAGGCCACGATCTCTACTACTCCTCCCAGAGAATCTCCCTGCTGTTTAATTTTTTCCACATGCAGAACCATTTTTTCAGCAGCCTTTCTATCAGGACACATGAACATGTTTTGATTTATTAAGGCCAAATCAGTTGTTTCTGCCCGAATGCCCCCCAGTTCCAGAGTGTAGGCAATTACAGAGATACCGTGATTTTCGAGAATGGCTCCGGCAACTGCTCCGGCAGCCACTCTTGCCACGGTCTCCCTGGCCGAGGCTCTCCCCCCGCCACGCCAGTCCCTGATTCCGTATTTGGCCACGTAGGAAAAATCTCCATGGCCAGGACGATAAAGGGATGCATAAGGAGAGTATGCTCCTGATTTTGCATCTTTATTTTTCACCATAATCATGATGGGAGTTCCGGTGGTCATACCTTCAAAAACCCCGGATAATATCATTGCCTGGTCCGGTTCCATGCGGGTGGTGCTTGCCGGGAATTTTCCGGGCCGCCTGCGATCCAGCATGCTTTGGATCATCTTTTCGGTCAGCGGCATCCTGGGAGGACAGCCGTCAATGACCACCCCTACCCCTTTTCCATGGGATTCCCCCCATGTGGTTATTCTAAAAAGTGTTCCAAATGTATTGCCTGGCATGGATGCTCCAATTGGTTGGCTTTGGAAAAAGAAGTATAGCTTCTTAAAAAAATGCAAAAGCACAGCTTTTGCACTCCGACTTCTATTATACTCTGCACCTTACTTTTTATTTGAGTTGTGCGAAAACTTCCCAGTAATTGGGAAAAGATTTATTCACACATTGTTCATCTTTGATGATGATTCCCGGAACTTTAAGACCTGCGATGGAAAAGCTCATGGCAATTCGGTGATCGTTGTAGGTGCTTATTTCTGCTCCTTTGGGATTCCCTCCTTTGATGGTCATCCCCGAATCGGTACAAGCAGCATCAACACCCATTTTTACAAGCTCGTTGACCACGGATCCCAGCCGGTCGCTTTCCTTGGCTTTTAAATGGGCAACATTTTTGATGTGGGTTGTGCCATTTGCAAAAGCCGCCACCACAGCCAAAGTTGGAACCATATCGGGCATATCGGCCATATCGGCTTCAATAGCCGTCAAATCGTCTCCTTTGACACTGATTCCATCAGGTTCTTCCTTTACAATGCATCCCATCTTTCCCAGGACTTCCGCAAACCGAACATCCCCTTGCCGGGTATTGCTGCTTGTATTCAACACCTTGATTTTAGAACCCGTGATGGCAGCAGCACCCCAAAAATAACCGGCCTGGGAATAATCCGGCTCAACAAAATATGTCCCCGCCCTGTAACTTTGCCCGCCGCCCACATAAAAGCGACTGTAGGCTTCACGGTCAACTTTTACCCCGGATCTTTGCATCACCTCCACAGTCAAATCAATATAGGGCCTGGACACAGGTCCTTCGGTAACCTGAATATCGATACCTTCTTTTGTGCAGGGCCCTATCAATAAAAGTGAAGATAGAAACTGGCTGCTGATTTTACATCGCAAGCCGGTTTTGCCGCCTTTAACCGATCCTCCGAAAATTTCAATAGGGGGACATCCGTTATTTTCCAGGGATCTGGCATCAACGCCCAGGTTGGACAAGGCATCGAGAAGATCCTGTATGGGTCGCTCTTTCATTCGCTCACTACCGGTCAAAACACAAACACCGTCACACAATGCGGCCACACCGGCCAACAAACGCATGGATGTCCCGGAATTACCCAAATAAACAGGTTTATCCGGTGCTTTTAGGATTCCATTTTTTCCGATAACATTGAAACGATTTCCCACAATGTCGATGGCAACCCCCATCTGCTTAAGAGCTGCCATTGTCAGCAGCGTGTCCTCGCTTTGAAGCCCGTTTTCAACAACACAAGGGCCATCGGAAAGGGATACGGCAATCAGTATTCGGTGGGTATAACTCTTTGATCCGGGAACGGAAACACGACAATCAGTCAAACGCCTGGGTCTTATTTCAATCATGCTATTTTGTACCTTTCACTTTAGAACCCGCTCCTTGCTCTGGGATAGGAACCCAGCCATTTCAGAAAAAGACAGATGTTTTTCATTTCTTCCACAGTGGTTCTTATGGTCACATCCTGCATGTGACCTTCAAAATCGGCAAAAAAAACATAGCTCCATTTTTCGTGCCTGGCAGGGCGGGATTCCAGTTTAACCATGTTGAGGCCCGCAGCGGCCACGGGCTGAAGAATTCTATACAATGCGCCGGGAATGTGTGCAGTAACGAACATGATGGATGTCTTGTCTCTTCCTGTTTTGCGAACTTCTTCGTTTCCAATGACCAAAAACCGGGTGATGTTTCTCGAAATATCCTCTATTCTTGTGGCCACAACATTGAGCTTGTAAATATGCGCCGCCTCGTGGCTGGATATGGCGGCCGAGCGGGGATTTTCCGAGGCCGTCTTGGCAGCGGTAGCCGTGCTGCTGCATTCTTTGAGGGTACATCCGGGAAGATGCTTCCGGAGCCATTTTCGACATTGGGCAAAAGCGTGCGGATGAGAATAAATAACCTGAATATCCTCAAGATTGCCTGTTTTGGAGAGAAGATCATGGGAGACAGACTGATAGATTTCCGCACAGATTTTCAGGTCCGATTCATAAAAAAGATCGAGGGTGTAGTTTACAGCCCCTTCAATTGAATTTTCCACCGGTACCACCCCGTACTGGCATGCACCTTTTTCCACTTCCATAAAAACATCACGGATACTGGCCTGGGGTTTAAAAGATACGGAACTACCAAAATGATTCATGGCGGCAATATGGGTAAAAGTGGCCTCAGGTCCCAAATATCCCACTTCCTGAGGTTTCTGGATCTCACGGGATGCAGCAATGATTTCCGAAAAAAAATGCTCAACCATCTTATCGGTTAAAGGCCCATTGTTCATTGTGACAAGCCGATTAATGACCATGCTTTCGCGAGCATTGTCCATGACCGTATCGCCTCTATCTTTTTTTAACTCTCCTACCCTTTTGGCCAAAAAAAGTCTCTGATTGATCATGTCAAGAATTTTTTCATCCAGCTCGTCAATGGATGCCCGAATATCTTCCAAATCCGAAAAATCCCGGATTTTTGAAAGGTCTTGTGAGTCGTTCATAGATTCCTCAATTCAGCATTATTCATCCCTCTGCCGACAGTCTTTCGTTTGCCAGCAAGAGCAGTTGTTCAGTGGTTTCCCATGAAATACACTCGTCGGTGATTGAAACACCGTATTTAAGACAAGAAAGATCCTCCGTAAGTTTCTGGCTGCCTTCCTTCAGGTTGCTTTCCAGCATCATTCCCACCAGACTTTCATTGCCCTCGATGCGCTGGCTGAGTACACTTTTCCAAACAAAGGCCTGCCCTTGGAATTTTTTTCCCGAGTTTCCATGGGAACAGTCGACAACGATTGCTTTAGGGAGATTCTTGGCATCAAGTTTACCGGTGGCTTCTGCAATGCTTACCGGATCGTAATTGGGATGTTCTCCCCCCCTTAAAACCAGATGTCCATATGGATTGCCTGTGGTTCTGACCACACAGGAGACCCCCTGCTGGTCGATGCCCAGGAAAGTCTGTGGGGCGCACGCAGCCTGCATGGCGTTCAAGGCAATATCCAGATCTCCATTGGTGTGATTTTTAAAACCCACCGGCATGGACAAGCCACTGGCCATTTCCCGATGTGTCTGAGATTCAGTGGTTCTCGCCCCGATAGCCGCCCAACTGATTAAACCGGCTATGTATTGGGGAGTAATGGGTTCAAGAATTTCAGTGGCAACAGGCATACCCATATGCACAATATCCCGTAAAAGTTTCCTGGCTAACCGGAGACCCTCCTGAATGTCGCAAGACCCGTCCATGAAAGGATCATTGATTAAGCCTTTCCAACCCACATTCGTACGGGGTTTTTCAAAATAAACCCGCATGACCAGTAACAATGTATTTTTGACTTTTTCGTTAATGTCCAACAGTCTTTCCGCATACTCCAAGGCGGCCGTTGAATCGTGTATCGAACACGGCCCCACAATGGCCATCATACGTCTGTCTTTACCATCGATAATGTTTTGGATCGTCTGCCTTCCTTTAATGACAGTTTCCGTGGCCTGCGGGGTCAGCGGAATTTCCTCTTTAATGGCATATGGCGCTATCAAAGCTTCATAACCCTTCACGTGAATATCGTACGTTGTTGTTGTCATTTCATCTTACCTTTCCTGACTTTTTGGAAAAATGGGTTCAGGTGCGCGTAACGCCCCCTAAAAACAAAAAAGCCGCGGGCTTTGAATCGATCTGCCCACGGCTTTTGCGCCTTAATTTATTTTTGTCGGAAGGATCAGCGCACTTTGGGCAGACCGGTATTAAAAAAATAATACCCAAAATAAAAATATCTGCCCGTAAATTTTCTAATCAATCCGAAATATCCTTTCATAATAAAGATTTCAATTCATAAGAAATTAAAAATTTTTTGTCAAGCGTTTTTTTCAATGCCCATCTTAAGAACCAAATGCACGGCACCCGGTCATTCGGGCATGTTTTCGACTTCCGGGATACTGGTGGCAGATTTCAGGCCTCACATCATAAATTCGGCAAATGTAACGATTATGCTCCGAATCCCTGCTTAACCAGGGGCAGCAGTCTGTATTACGGTGTGTCACAGGATCTATCCAGATTCGATAGGCAACGATTTGCCCTTTTTCCCGAATCACTCTCACCCTCTCAAGAATGTCACTTCGTTGAAGCCCTTGCCACAAAAGATAATCCTCGTGAGTCAACTCACGCCGGTATTCAAGAAAGCGGCAACATTGTCCGCACTGACGGCATTTAAAATCTTCAAGCCCGGTTTCAACAAAAATTCCCTGAACCTTTCCTGGAAACTGGATGCCGGGATACGAAGGCTCCTGAAAAACACAACCACAAATTTTTGCCAACTGTTCCAGTGGTGGTTGACGATCTTCTAAAAATGTACAGAGATATTCAGGTAGTTGCCCATATGGTACCAAACACATTTTTTTTCTTTGACTCAATTTTATCCACAAACCACTTCCCTGCTTATCTTGCGCAAACATCATATCATCGGAAAATAGAAGCTGCGCCAATTGGCGCAGCAAAACCGGCTGGGGACCGTATTGTTCCAGGTCGAATCGAATTGCTCTCAAAGCTTCGGCATAATTGAGAAATATTTTATGTTTTTCTTTCATGGAAACAACATGTAGGTGCGAATTCATTCGCAGGGCTGAGCCTCGCATATTGAAACCTATAGGGTATTGCTGTAGAAAAGTCAAAAAGTTATGATGCTCTTGACAAAAATTAAAGAAAACTAATCTTACAAAAAAATATATAATCAACTGAGTGGAAGGAGAGATTCACATGAACACAAAAACCCAGGATAAAGCAAGGCAAACTTATGAATTCAAAACCGAAGTACAGCAGCTTTTAAAAATTATCATTAATTCCTTGTATTCAAACCCCGAAATATTCTTAAGAGAACTGATATCCAATGCTTCCGATGCCATTGACAAACTGAGGTTCAAAGCACAGACCCAGCCTGAGGTTCTGGATGATGACGGTGAGTTTAAAATCAAAATTACAGCAGACAAGGATGCAAATACACTAGAAATTTCAGACAACGGCATTGGCATGACCCGTGAAGAGGTCATGGAAAATATCGGCACCATTGCAAAAAGCGGCACCATGGCATTTCTTGAGGCACTTGAAGCGACACAAAAAAACGGCCAGATGATTGCTCCGGAACTTATCGGACAATTCGGAGTCGGTTTTTACAGTGCTTTTATCGTTTCGGAAAAAGTGACACTGATTACCCGTGCAGCAGGAACCGATGAAGCCACCCGATGGGAATCTTCAGGGGATGGTTCCTTTACCATCGAGGAAACCACTAAAGATAAACGCGGCACGACTGTTATTCTAAATTTGAAAAAAGCCGAAGAAGACGAGCCTGATTTCACCGATGAGTTGACCATCAAAAGAATTGTAAAAAAACATTCTGATTTTGTGACCTATCCTATTGTCATGGATGTGGAAAAAGATGATCCGGTTGTTGATGAAGAAGGAAAGCCTGTGGAAGGCAAAACCCGAAAAGTGGTCCGGGAAGAAACCCTCAACTCCATGAAAGCCATCTGGACCAAGAACAAGCGCGAAATTTCCCAGGAAGAATATGAAGAGTTTTACAAGCACCTGGGCCATGATTGGAACCCGCCCTTAAATCATCTGCACCTTAAGCTGGAAGGTACCACCGAATATACGGCGCTTCTTTATATACCTTCCCAGGCTCCGTTCGATATTTTTCAGCCGGATCATCGCCACGGTGTCCGCCTTTATTGCAAAAAGGTGCTGATCATGGACAACTGCACAGAATTGCTTCCGGAATATTTTCGTTTTGTGAAAGGAATTGTTGATGCACCCGATTTAAATCTGAATATAAGCCGGGAAATATTACAGCACGATCGGCTGGTGAGAAACATTCGCAGAAACCTGGTCAAAAAACTTTTCGAACTTATGGAAACAATGGACCATGAAAAATACGAGAAATTCTACGGCGAATTCGGCAGCATTTTAAAAACCGCTCTTTTTACAGACCCAGAAAACAAAAAAAGAATCGCCGATCTACTAAGGTATAAATCCACCAAATCGGGCAAAGATATGATATCTTTGAAAAAGTATGTGGAAAACATGCAAGCGGATCAAAAACATATCTATTACATTACGGGAGATAACTTTTCTTCCATCTTAAACAGCCCGCACCTTGAAAAACTCAAAGAAAAAGATTATGAAGTTTTATTGATGGATGATCCGGTCGATGAATGGGTGGTGCAGGCACTGGATGAATACGAAGGTAAAAGGCTCAAAAGTGCTGAAAAAGGTGATCTGGATATCGAGAAAGATGCAGACGAAAAAAAGGATGAATTCGCTGACTTGTTTCAATTCATCCAGACAAACCTGGATGACAAAGTAAAAGAGGTGAAAGCTTCCACACGTTTAAAAAATTCAGTGGCATGCCTTTCCGGGGATGAATTTGACATGAGTCCCTTTATGGAAAAAATATTGAAAGCTTCGGGAAAACAAATGCCTGAAAACAAGAGAGTTCTGGAACTTAACACCGATCATCCGGTTTTGGAGAAGGTAAAATCTGTTTTCGAAAAAGACAAGGATAATCCTGTTTTGAAAGATTACAGCTCGCTTTTGTTTGATATTGCAGTCATCGGAGAAGGAGGCAAACTGGAAAATCCCTCACGATTCAATCAAATGATTGGAGACCTGATGGCAGATGCACTGGTTGGAAAATTATAAGCAGCCGCCTTTGGTGACTTTGGAAAGATTTAATCCATGGATTTTAAACAACTTGCAGAAAACCTGGAGTTGGATGAAGCAGAATTCACCGAGCTTTTAGAGCTTTTTTCAAACACCGGCGGTAAAGATATTGCCAGACTTGAAAAAGCGATTGAAACTGGAAATAAAAAAGAAGCTGAAAGAGCCGCCCATTCTTTAAAAGGATCATCAGCAACCCTCGGGCTCATGGCTATTGCTGAAAAAGCCGGGCTTCTTGAAGAAAACCTCAGGGAGGATTGCCATGAAGACAGTTTTCGGCTGCTGGAAGGTATAAAAGAAAATATGAATATTATTAAAAAGTTGATCGGATTTGAACAAAACTAGTTCCGGCACTGTGCCCAAAATTCAGACTGGAGGCCTGGTAAAACTTGAATATATAATTAAAGATAAAATCCTTTATAATCAGGAAAAATTATATGAGATCTAAAAAATATTGTGTAGTTGCCGGTCTGGTGATGATATTGCTTGCTTGCGGCTGTTCCAAGGTTGCCGATATAAAGCAAAAAGAAGCCTTTTCCGAAATCAGCAGAGCTTATCGCCAGGCCATTCTATGGTCGGATTTTGAATATGCTGCAACATTTCTAAAAGACAGCCACCAAATAGCAGAAATCGATCCCATATATCAGAAAATCAAGGTGACAGCTTATTATGAAAAACGCCATGTCTTCAACCATGATTCCGGAAAAATAGAGCAGACAGTCCAGATTCAATATTATTGGATAGACCAGATGATCGAAAAAAGCATTGTTGATCATCCGTCCTGGAAGTGGGATCCCGAAGCCGGATTTTGGTACCTGAGCAGCGGCTTGCCTGTCTTTAAATAATTCCAGCCTCCTGCTTCATACGGCAGAAAATAATTTTAATCTTTTCGTTGTCAGAACTCAGCACTTTTTGCTGTGCTGTTAGTTTGTAACTATTTTGCATGTTCTGATAAAATTCTATCACCGGTTTTCGAATTTCCGAAACAAAAATCACTTCGCCGTTGGGTTTTAAAATCGAATTAAACAATTTTTGAATCGGAGCAAAGTCTTGCTTTCGAAAAATGACTTCAGACCCGATGATTTGATCGTATTGGGTAGATAGTGGCGGATCATTCCAGTCCAATGAAATAACCGTTATATCCCCAGATTCATTGATAAATGCATTTGCCTTGATAAACTCAATGGCATGGGTGTCAAACTCAGAAATGGTTACATCGTGCCCGAACATGGAAGCCGCAATTCCTGCAACCCCTAATCCTGCTCCGATTTCCAGTATTTTTTTTCCGTTTTCCAAAGGCTGCGCTGCCATAAAATCTGCAAGGACCAAGGCAGAAGGCCATACTTTGGCCCACAATGGAAAATTGTTCATAGGAAAATCGGAATCAATGAAAGGTTCGATGCTACAGGGAAGAAAATAAGAAAATTTGCGCCCTCCAATCATCAAATTATGGATTTCAACTTCATATCTGCTCTTAAATTTTTCGATTGAAAACATTCAACAGACCTATTGATTGGCTTTTTCTATCCGGTTAAGGGTTTAATGATATAATGACATTGACAGCCGTAAGTGATATTTTTAGATTTTTTTGTTCATTATGTCTTAATTAGTGCCTGTCCGTAAACTCCTCTCCCTATGGGAGGGAAAGATAACCTCCTGATATCATTCACCCCCACCCCGGCCCTCTCCCAAAGGGAGAGGGAGTATAGGAGTTTCCGTACAGGCATTAAATATATCACATTCTGTCTTTGACAAGATACATAAATTTTTATAGAGTCAAGTGTTTATTGCCACGCTCCCTGATGAAACGATAAAAGGAACTTGACCTGAAAACATGAAAAAAACTCCTAAATTTTTCTTGACATTTTACTCAAAAAATGGTTTACTGAATCCAGTTCAGAAATTGTTATAGATTTAAATTTATGTATGCATGGTCTTTTAGAAAAATATGTTCAATGAAAAAGTGGGTTCGCTTTTATTGTTTTTTTTCTGAAGGCCTGCTGTAAAAGGGCAAAAATGGCGTTCAAATAATTTTTTAACATTCGAGGAGGAGTCTGTAAAATGAGAAAATGGAGTGTAAGTTACAAATGGCTTGCAATGTGTATTGTTTTGGGTTTTCTTCTATCCGCTTGTGGGGGTGAAACTAATAAGCCGGATTATAGCGGAGTTTGGAAAAGCGTCCATGGAGACACAATTTTAACCCTGAATTTCAATGGCGATCACAAAATCATTGAATTGGACGGAAAAACCATGAATGGCCGCGTTGACCAAGTTATTTCGAACAATTCGGTTAAAGTTAATGTAGAAGAGGATGAAAACACAATTTCCACATGGACTTTTCAAAAGATGTGGAATGATAACGGCACGGATTTCATTCTGGTTATTATGCTTCCCGACGGCCAGCGTAATTCCTTCAGCCGGGTAAAGCAATCTTAATCCGCTTACAAATTCAACTAACTCAAAGGCAGGAGTCTAAAAAGATCCTGCCTTTTTATTTTCGGACAGCTTCACATGGGAATAAACCTGTTTTTCAGTAATCTTTTGGAAACATTGGCCGAAGGGCTTCATGAGGTTTTAAGCCTGGAGAACCGGAACGAGCAGAATATATTCAGGGCTCCTATGGTTATTGTGCCCAATGCAAATCTAAAAAAATGGATACAATTGCATTTTGCACAAAAAAACGGCATTATTTTCAATACCAACTTTCAATATCTGGAAACAGGGCTATGGCAGCTTCTGGAACTATTGGATCCAAATGATATAAAGCCGAAGATCCTGGATTTAAGTTTAAGGCAATTGCTTCTATTGCATGTTCTGGAAAATCTTGAAACAAACCAGCCCGATTTTGAACCGGTCCTTCACTATTTTCAAAGTCCTGATTTTCAAAGTTCTGGAGATCAAAACTCTTTATTGGATACCAAAAGGTTATGGCAGCTTTCTGAAAAGCTCTCCTTTCTTTTTCAGGAATATGAATTTCATCGTTTAAAAATGATCCATGGATGGATGAACGATCAGACGCCTTCCGATGCCATGGAGACTTGTCAGAAGCGCATTTATCTTGAGGCAAAAAAAATTATTGACAATCATTTCAGGGACCATCCCATTCGCCGGCTTTCTTTAATGGAATTTTCCCGGGAGGTTTTTTCAAACATCAACGTCCATCATTCCCATGAGGTAAAAAACCGTTATGTTCATCTTTTTGGTTTTTCAAACATTTCCGCTTTTCATCTTGATCTGATCAGGCAAATGGGGCAATTTTTCAATATTTTCATTTATTCTGTCAATCCTTGCCGGGAGTTTTGGGAAGATGTGCACACCCCTTGGGAAAAAAGGCGAATAGACCAAAAAAGTTTTTTGGGCCCACCAAGAATTCAAAACGATGAGGATGAGGATGAGG
>SKZT01000154.1 GCA_007127235.1 Desulfobacteraceae bacterium | reverse complement strand
GAAACCCGAAACCCGAAACCCGAAACCCGAAACCTGACACCTGGTATCTAAAAACTATGCAGCGGAACAAAACTCAGAGGATTTTTCAGGCCAATTTTGTGACAATTTTCATCACCCCAGGTTGCGTCTGAAAAAAGGCTGGGTAGGGATTGGTATGCGATTTTGCCTACCGGGATTCGACTTTTTCAAAGCAGGGTATACAAAATATCTGATCGTTTAATCGCCGTGTCCGGGTTTCCATGACTGGTTCGCTGCAGCTTGCGCAAGTCAGGCTGGCTAAAATACGAGCCTTTTTAGGTACCAAGTTTTCCGGTGTCTTGAACTCAAAGACTTCTGTTAATTCCGATTCCATAATCCTTTTGGAAAGATTGCTTCTGGTTTCTTTCCATAGTTTTTCTTCTTCCTGATTCAGCCCCTCAGTTTGCATTTTATGGTGAAGTTTTTCCAGCACAGGCCCGGTGTTTCCATAGATATCCGAACGAAGCACCAGGCGCATGGCTTTACCGTCCCGGCGCCGATAAAATGTAAAGGCATTTTTGCCGTAATCTTTGTGAATCATATTCCCTTTTCCGAATGTACAGCCAACCAGGCTCTGGATGGCATCCACCCCGCACATGTCCGTTTCTACCACGGCAACGATTTCCTCATCCGGGGATTTGCCCATTTCTTTCAAAGCCCATTCTGCAGCACGAATACCAATGGCTAAACCAGGACACCAGTGGCCGTGAAAATTTATGGTTTCTGTGATTTTTGGCTGATCAATTGAATTTGTATCCATGGTTAGTTCCTCCTCAATAATTTTAACGTTCTATGCTTACCCTTCTATTAAAAATTATCACGTCAAAGGAAAGTGGCAACAAACATTGTGCCCTCCTTTGTCCCGGCATACAGGCGGGGGAAAACTTGACAAACAGAGTTTCTGAGACCGATCGCATCTTGAGGTAAAAGGACACCCTTGAGATTGAGCAGATTCCGGTTCAAAAGTCATTGTACTGATTTCACCCAGTGCACCGGTAACCAGAAGCCTTGTATAAGTCTTGATTCTAAGAGGTTCCTCCAAAATGTCAAAGACTGAAAATCGGTGACTGACCGCCTGGGCCGGGTGTTGATGAATAACTCAAATTTTTCAGGCCATAGAGAGATAATCTTCCCTGATCCACTGATCCATATCCCGTCCTTCAAAGATTCTTTGGCCCTGGTCGGGTTTTAGAATGCCTGCTGCAATCATGGTCAGCGTGGTTTTTCCTGATCCGGTTTCACCCAACAAGAAGAAAATTTCGCCGGCTTTCAGAGAAAGACTTGTTGGTGACAAAGCCGTAACCTCGCCGTACCGTTTACTCACTTATTCCAGTTGCAATGCTGTAGCAATCCTCCCCTAAGGCACCGCACCTGGTGATTCTCCACCTCTATCAAAGATGTGTTTCGGTATCATCGGCATGGTCCAGCCGATATCGGAAAGCAAAGGTGAATAGGGTTTCGACAGGTATATGTCAACTGTGTGGGTTTCCTGAGCCAATTCACGGTTCACATCGTCAACGGTAATCCAGTGATAGGGGTGTTTTTTAAAAAAGTCGATGGTGAAAACCACATCATCCGGAGTAACCGGTTGGCCGTCGTGCCATTTGGCATTGGGGTTGAGATGAAAGGTTAAAGCCATCCGGTCCGGTTTATAGGACTTATCATGATTAGAGGCTCCGGATTTTGGTCCCTATTCAACGCGCATTGAGGGGTGCATACTCATTTAGGGTCACAGTAACATCCTGAAGGACTTCGGTGAGTGAAATGCCTTTTTTGAGAAAAAAGTATCCTTGTAAGGTTAATTATTTCCGGATTTGGTGAAGGATTTCTGCAAAAAGGCTGAAAAATTCATTCGAGTCCATGGAATTGTCTAATTCTTTCAGCCACTTTTCAATGTAATCACCATCAAAATCAGGGTTCTTGAGCATTACCAGGGTAGCATCTTCGATGTCCCTGGGGCGACCAGCAAAGATTTTGTGGATAATCAGGTCTTCCACTGAAGAAAACATGACAGCCGTATCATCAAAATAAACGGGTTTAGCACGCTCTATTGCTTGTTTTTCATAAGGTGTGAAAGAAAATATCAAGTCAACCCTTATTCCTGTAATCATGTCTTGTGCCGGAAGAACGAATGTTTTTCTCACAAAATCCTCGGGGTCATCGGGAATGACTTTCAGACCCAAATCTTCAATAACCTTCAGGGCCGTTTTCAACTCTTCAATGTTGACGCCGAGTATGATGTCAATGTCTTTGGTCAATCTTGGAGTGCCATAAAGAAGTACGGCCTGTCCGCCAATGACCATATAAGGCAGACCGGAATCAGAAAGCTTTTGGCCTATTTTTCTCAGAAGGTCTTTAAACATGATTGATTATCCGGGCAATTCGCAGATCGACCTCAATACCTTCGAGAGGATCCTTCAACGGTAAAATCTTCAGAAAAACAGCCTCTTTCCACAATTCTTCAAACAATCGAAGGGATTTAAAATAGTCTGTCTTTTCCATTTGAATGAATTCCCGCTCGAAATCCAACAGAAGCTTTCTTTCTTTTATCATATCGACTCCATTTATCTTCTTTCTTCGACTCTTAACGTTATGATTATTTTACGCATACTCTAACATTTTATGAAGAAAAAAAAAGCTGAATGGTTGTAATTACATTTGGTTGATTTTTCCTGAGTATCTAATTCTAAACCGAGAATTGCTGACAATGATAAAAAAGGATCGCCCCAGCCTTTTTAAACCTTTCCGATATCAACTTGAAATAACCCAAAGCCTTTAGTATATTTAGCATATGGCCGTAACGGAGAAGTCCATAGTGGAAGTCAGTGTTACTGAAAAAGAATTGCGGAAATTGGCCAAAAGCCACCACCAGCTTCAACAGCAGGTGGGAGGCCTTTCAGATGCTGTCGGCTATGGTGTGGAAGATCGCCTGATGCCGACCGTTTCAACGGTATGCTGAAAAGATTGTCGGAAATACTAAAAGGCAAAATTATTCAGATACTTATAGGATACACCTTTGCTCCGGAAGTTGAGCATTATGTGGCCGAAAAATATCCGCATATACAACTGGTGAAAACTTATGAAGTGGAAATGAAAGCCCGAAAGCTGAAGAAGAAAAACCACTGATCGTCGTCACTATGATGCTGCTGCTGCCACCCAACTGGAGATTTATTTTGTGAATGTTTATTTGGATTTCTTAACTTTGACTCACGGAGAGGTTTTTTATGAATTTAACTGAAAAAATGGGTAAAAAGTTTGTTATAACTACTGAACTGGGACCGGTAAAGGGAGTATTAACAGATGAATCTCTGGAAAAAGCCGGTGAATATCTTCCGCTCGACGCTATCAATATTCACGATTGCCCAATGGGGAATCTGCGAATAAATTCAGTCGCAATGGCAGATCTGATTCAGAAAAAGCTTGATATCGAAGCTGTACCGCATTTCACATGCAGAGACCGAAGTCTTCTGGGTACACAGGCCGATCTTCTCGGCGCTCATGCCATGGGCATTCGCAACATTCTGGTAACAACCGGTGATCCACCAAAACACGGACCTTATCCCTCCAAGGCCGTTTATGATTACAACACATTCGAACTCATCCGGCTTATCAAAAAAATGAATGGCGGTCTTGATTACAATGAAAAGGAATTCGGCGGAAAAACTGAATTCAAAATAGCGTGTACGGCCATGCCCACCTCAAAAAATCCCGAACGTGAACTGGAAAGGATGAGAAAAAAAATCTCGGCCGGAGCGGATTTTTTTCAGACACAGGTGGTGTATGATCCCGAAAAGGCGGTAAGTTTTCTCAAAGAGGCCCGTAAACTTGGCAGGCCGATATTAATTGGGGTAATGCCGCTTAAAAGTGTGAAAATGGCGAGGTTTATGAACAAGAATGTCGAAGGCATCAATGTTCCGGAAAAGGTTATTTCACGCATGGAAAATGGCGGAACAACCGGGGTTGAGATTACCTGTGACTTTATAGAAGAAATCTTCGAACATGCTGATGGCATCCATATTATGGCAATGGGAGATGTGACGGGCACAAACAGTATTATCGAGTTTGTAAACACAATGGTGAGCAGATAAAACCGGACAAATTCTGGAAAGCTGTATAAGGAGGGCAAAAAATGCAAGCACGCGGTCCACTCATGATAGAGCATCGTCTCATTGAACTAATGTGAGAAAGAAGATCATTCATTTAAGAGAATGAAAACAATATGGATCATCGGTATCGGCAAATTTGGATCATTGGCCGCTGATCGTCTGGATGGCATATACCGCAATTGTCGTTTTGTTCTTGTGGATCCGGCAGAAGAGAATCTTATAAAGGCGGAAGGTCCCGATCGGTCCCTGGAGCAGGCGGACGGGGTTTCTTTTCTTCTTCGCAACCTTTATCCGGGAAAAGGCCCTGACTGGATCATACCCGCCCTTCCTGTGCACCTGCTTGCCCAGTGGGTTATTGCAAAACGAAAACCCGATGGTATTGAGCGAATCCAAATTCCCAAAGCGGCCATCAGCAAACTTCCGAATTGCTTCGAGGGCCAAAATGGCGATGTTTATGTCAGCCATGCTGATTTTATCTGTCCAGATGATTGTCCGGAACCTGAAAATGTCTGCTCTGTTACCGGAAAAAAAAGAAAAAAGAATATGTTTGACCTGCTCAATGAACTCAAGGTGCCGGGATTTCGCCCCATTGTTGTCAGGAGTTATCAATTGGCCCCTGGTGTCGGGGGGTATCGGCCGGAACAACTTTTTTCGGCTTTACAAAAAGTTTCCAAAACCAGAACCACGATGTTATTGAGCACCGCATGCCGCTGTCATGGAGTCATTACCTGTGTGAAGTAAGGTGACTGGCAATACGCAGAACATATTACTCGATGTTCAAGTTTTTTTTAAAATAAAAAAAAAAAACAAAGCCGGTTTTTTCTTCAATCAATGGCAATGCAATGGTATCTGTTTTAATTTCCAGACTCGTTCGCTTGATTACAAGGTTTTAATTATCGGCAGCATTTTTTTAAAATCAGGAGTTCCTGCTTTTAAGAGTAGTTCAAAAACAAGCATTTCGGTAGTTGTAATCACCGATCCGGCCTGCCTGAGCCTATCGAGTCCGGTTTTCAGGCTGAAATTGCTGCGGGCCGATACCGCATCTGCTACCACATGAACATGGTATCCCTCCTGTATTGCCTGTACTCCTGTCTGGAAAATGCAAACATGGGATTCGATACCAGCCAGAATGATCGACTTCTTGCCGGTATCAGCGATGGTTTTTCTAATGACCTCGTTTCCAAAACAACTGAATTCCATTTTATTGAGCACAGAGCTGTCCTGCGATTTTTGAGTCATAAAGTTATCGAAATTGCCGAGCTTGACGGGATTATGTTCCGTAAAAACGATGGGTATTTCCAGGTTGTTTGCCATGTCGATGAGTGCATTGATATTTTGAGTGACCTTGTGTTTTTCCACGCAAAGATCGAACATGGTTTTTTGAATATCGACAATCAGTAACAGCGCCTCAGAACGTTTTATGAATTGCGAATAAATGTTCATGCTCTTATACCTGACAGGTTTTAAGTTTCAGAACCTTCTATCAATGAACCCAGCTCCCTGGGATCTGTGATGGGAGTGCTGCAGGAAAAACCGGTGCAGACATATGCCGTTGTTTGGTTATCGACCGGATCCAGCGTTTCGGTAAACGGTGCGATTTTTGCCAGTTGCTCTCCATTTTTAGACGTTTTTATTAAAAGAACCATATTGGGCATATATTTTTTATCCAGTACCGATAGCATCTTTTCGGTGTTGGTTGAAGTTGTTTCCCCTGCGATAACGATTTCCTGGTTCTCGCCTGTTGCAAATTCAAGGCTGTACAGAAAATGAGTAAATGCTGAAGGCTGTTTTTTAATGGTACCTGAAAATGTTTTGACCATTTCATCGGCGCTTTCTTCCCACCGGGTATCTCCGGTCAGCCTGGAGAGCAATAAAAGATTTGAAAATGCCACTGAGTTTGCTGAAGGCATGGCACCGTCATAGAGTTCTTTGGGTCTTGTGGGAAGAGGCTCTGCCATATTCGATGTCAGGTAAAATCCACCGGTTGCATGGTCCCAAAAATTTTCCTGCATTTGTTTTTGCAGTTCAATGGCTCTGCTGAGATATTCCGGCTCAAAAGTTGCCCGGAAAAGCTCAATAAGGCCCATAATCATAAAGGAATAATCATTGGCATTGGCAAGGACACCGGCTTGATTATCCCGGAAACGGTGGAGTAATTGCCCGTTTTCATCTGTTAATCGCCGATGAATAAACGCCGCAGCTGTTTTTGCCGCTTCGGCATAGACATAATTTCCCAGAATCCTCGCTCCCATGGCCAGTGCTGCAATCATTAAACCGTTCCAATCGGTCAGAATTTTGTCATCTTTTAAAGGAGGAACCCGTTGTTTTCTAATATGGAAAAGGGTTTCCCGTATTTTTTCCCACCGGTCGGCCAGCTCACTTTCTCCCATATCGAGTTTTTTAGCCCAATCAGTAAACGAAAGTGCCAGGTGTAAAATGTTGGCACCGGATTTTTGACCTGTGGCTTCATCCGAAAAGTTTCCTGCAGGATCCATATTCATGAATTTTTGCCACAATTTTCCTCTTTCGGCCCCCAGAAATTCGTTGAATTCGTCAGTGGTCCATAAATAAAATTTTCCTTCTTCACCTTCACTGTCAGCATCTTCTGCGGTAAAAAACGCGCCGGCATCGGAGGTCATATCCCGCAGGACATAAGTAAAGATGTCCTCGGCAGTTTTCGCATAAAAAGGATCCCGGGTAACCTGAAAAGTCTCCAGATACGCTATGGCCAAAAGTGCCTGATCGTATAACATTTTTTCAAAATGGGGAAGAAGCCAATAGTTGTCTGTGGAATAACGGTGAAAACCGTACCCCACATGGTCCCAGATTCCCCCAAGGCGCATGGCCTTAAGTGTTTTTTGTACCATTACCAACGCTTTTTCATCCCCGGTGCGATGGTAATATCTGAGGAGAAAAAGCATCCGGTGAGGGGTGGGAAATTTGGGGGCAGCCCCAAACCCAGCGTATTCTTCATCAAAGCTCTTTTCAAGCCCTTCATAAGCGGCTTTCAGAGCAGTTTCATCGAGATCTTCCGCAGTGTATTCATATTCGAATGCTTTGCCTATATGACCGGAAATTTCTTTAGCCGATTCAAAAATTTGTTCCTGGTTATTTTTCCAAACGTTTTTGACCTGCTTGCAAATATCGATGAGACCTGGTTGTCCGAATCTGGATTTTTTAGGTATATAGGTGGCTGCAAAAAATGGCTTTTTATCCGGTGTCAAAAACACTGTCAACGGCCATCCCCCTCGTCCTGTAAGCATCTGGCAGGCCGCCATATAGACCGAATCAATATCAGGCCTTTCTTCTCTGTCCACTTTGACACAAACGAAAGTCTCATTTAAATACCTTGCAGCTTCTTCATCTTCAAAAGATTCTTTTTCCATGACATGGCACCAGTGGCAGGCCGCGTAACCTACAGACAGAAACACGGGCTTATTGTCCTGTTTCGCTTTTTCAAAGGCTTCATCACACCACGGATACCAGTCTACCGGATTATGGGCATGCTGGATAAGGTATGGGCTCTTTTCGTTGATGAGATTATTGGGTGCCATATTTTTCTCCCGGAAAAAATTAAATTTATAAGTGTTTCACCCGGCCTTGCCGAGACTGATATTAAGGTGCCATGATTCTAAAAGCAACAGTGAATTCACCATTTCTGTTTATGAGGCTTTTATAATCATAAAATTTGGTTGAAGTCAAAACCTAAAAAAAACAAAAAACCGGGGATGATGAAAATTCGAATTAATCCCCACCTGCACGATTATGTTCAATATGATAGTAAGGTGGCAAAGTATTTAAACGCCGGTCTTCAAAATATTTTCCAATCGTAAAATGATAGAGGCTTTGAAATTGATTGTCCGAAAAACCCAAAATGTCATGAACTGCATCATCGAAAAAACATCCAATACCTGTGCCGCGAAAGCCGTGAGCCTCGGCCTCCAGATACAGCACTTGACCAATCATACCGGTTTCCCAGAAAAGATGGCGGTATAAATATGGATTTTTTTCAACAGGATCGCGGAATTTTGCAATCATTCCCATTGAAAAGGCGCTTTCTCCGGCAATTTCCTGGTAGCAGCTCACCCTGGCTGCTTTCCTGCGAAAATTACCTTCCTCAAGAAGATACAGAGGGAAATCCTGCTCAACGGGTTTCCACAAAAAATCCAAGCGGGTTGCAGATTGAAGGGTATCCTTGTCAACAGTGTTTCTGAAGAAAAAATAAAGCCCCTGGTTAAGTCCTTGGACATTGTGTACAAACAAAAGCAAGTGTACCCGGGGAAACGAAAGTTGCGTATCAAAAGGAGCTACATTATTTCGGGGAAACGTCTTGTCAAGCATGGCCAAGAATTGGTCAAAACCAACAGAGCCTTCCGAATCAAAACCCAATGCGCTTCTTCGTTGCCGGATAATTTTTGCTGCGGGCAATTTAGAATGAGCATTTTGCAAAAGGGGCTTATCATCAAAGGAGATCTGAACAGGGGGGGTAAGCGGTTTTTTTGAAGCCATGTTTGCAGACTCAATATTTTTCCAGTGATAATGATCTTGGCTCAGACGATTGGGAATTCCAAAAAATTCCAATTCACTAAAATCTTTTAAAATATCTTCAGATACATTTTGTTGTTCCAAATTTTTCGAAGATGCAAACACATAGCAGGCAAACTCGGGATGCTCTTTTTCCATGTGGTGCCAGTGAGTCTTGTCAAAGCCCAGAAGCGTTTCGATGTTATCATCGGAAAGCGCAGTTAAGCAAATGACCTTCCAACCGAAAAGATTACCGGAAAAACTGAGGCCGGCCAGAGCATGTCCAGCATCGTGGTTACAATAACGAAAAGCCCTTTCGCCGTACTTCCAGGATTCACGCCAAAAAATGGAGCTTAAGGCGATCATGAAACCTTCTGCCTGAAAGTGCCCTTCTATTTTTTCCCAAAGGTTGCCGGAAAAAACAGCACGTGGTTCCAAAGCATGCAAAAAAGGATTGTAGTGATAAACGCCTGAATCAATGCTGTTTATTGAGGGAAGAATCAAGTGTGCCTCGGTTGGGTGAAGATTACCACTGGAAGGATTGATCCGAAGGGACCATCGGCTACCCGGCACACTTTTCCATGCGGAAAGTCCCAGAGAAAGCTCGAGAAAACCCGCTATATTTTCCAGCAAAAAAGGTTTGTGGGTATTGTTTTCCCGTAAATACAGATCAAAATAATCAGCTTCAGGATCCTTTTCCAGCAGAGGCAGATGAATTGGGGGTCGGCCTTGGAAATATCGGAATGGCTCAGGCTGGTTTGCCCAGTCCATATATCCCAACGACTTTGCGGACCGGTGATAATGATGCTTTGTGGCATCATGATAATCAAAAATATTCATTTTTCGGCCTCCTAAACATTTAACCTTTACACACTTGTTGAAAAAAATGTTGAAATACCCAGATAAAAGCCGAAAAAGATCATAAATATGGAGCATACAACCAAAATTGAGTAGTAAACTCTTTTGTTAAGGTGCCTGATACCGAAAAAAGACAGCACGGAAACAAGCATATACCAAACCAGATCTCCGGCCTCATGGCCTAAGAAAAAAGCAAGAAGCCTGGGCCAATCATTAAAGGAAATTTCAAACTGGAGCATGAATGCAAAACCGATGGTTGCCCACCAGACCCACCAATAGGGATTTGCCATGGAAATCAATATGCCCCCAATCACCGGATTTTCCAGACCTTTATTTTTCAGGGGTGTGTCCTGATTTTCCAGATCTTGGGAAGGGTTTATAAAATCCGCGGAAATTTTTCCGGCGAAAGCATCCCGGATGATGGAGACGCCGAAATAAATCAAAACAGCCCCTCCCAAAATCCCGATGATTCGTATGACCATTAAGTTTTTCAAGAAATAAGAAAAACCCGTCAGCAACAATATAATGATAACCATCTCCAGAGCAGCGTGCCCGGCGATCACCCACAAACCGGTCAAGTAACCGCGCTTTCCGGATTTTACGGATTTGATGATCGTATAAGTCAACAGAGGGCCGGGTGCCATGGCCCCGGTCAGCGCCACAAGAAAGGAAAAAGAGAATATCATCCAGAATATACTGAGATGGCTTGAAATCTCGCTTAAAAGATTCATCTGCTAGAAAAAATTATCATGAATAAATTCCGAAATCTCTTTTCTTTTGGGTGTCTTGGAAATTTTAGCCGGGTATCCCAAAGGAATGAGGACTAACAGCTCATGGCTGTCAGGAACTTTCAAAACCTCTTTTGCTTTATCATGATCGAACAGGCCGACAATGACTGTCCCAAGGCCAAGATGATGGGCGGTCAGGGATAAGTTTTGAGTGGCAAGGCCCAGATCAAACATAAACCATTCCCCGAATTTTGTTACAACCTCATCTTTATAGTATCCGGATGTTTTGAGCTTCCCACACAGGGCCAGCACAACCGGAGCCGAAGTGATCGCCTTGGTTGCCGGATTTTTGGGTGCTATGGTTTCCTGAAGCTTTTCTTTCACGGTATCATCTTTTACCACCACAACATCCCAGCATTGGGTGTTGGCCCATGATGGAGCCCACCGAATCGATTCCAGTACTGTGTTCAAATGGTCATCCGGAATACTTTTGCTTTCATAACTACGAATACTCCGCCGTTCTTTGATAATAGACATGAAATCCGACATGAAAACCTCCTTTGCGATTAATCTACAAGATCTTTCAATGCATCGGACAAATCAGGATATTTGAATTGGTAGCCCGACTTGATCAGTTTTTCGGGAATGGCCCTCTGGCTGTTTAAGAGTGTTTGACCAAACTCGCCCGCAAAGAGTCGAACCAAAAACGCCGGTGCAGGCATGAATGCAGGCCGGTTCAGGAATTCGGCCAAAGATTTGGCAAAGTATTTGTTGGTGACCGGATGGGGTGCTGTAAAATTAAAGATTCCCTTCATCAGAGAATTTTCCATGATAAAAAAAGCGGCATGGATAATATCCTCTATGTGAATCCATGGAAACCATTGTTTTCCATCCCCAATGGGCCCCCCCACAAAAGCTTTGAATGCCGGCACCAGTTTTTCCATGGCCCCGCCATCGTTACCCAATATGATACCAAACCGGGTAATGGCTACCCGTACCCCTTTTTTTTCAGCCTCCATTGCTTCCTTTTCCCAGTCAATGGAGACCTTTGCCAGAAAATCACTTCCGGCAGGAGCATCCTCGGAGAGTATATCATCGCCCCGGTGTCCGTAATAACCTACGGCCGAAGTGCTCAGCAGGGAGCTGTGGGATGGCAAAGCTTCCACAAGATGACGAGTGGTGAGAATCCGGCTGTCATATATCTGTTGTTTGGTCTTTGGGGTCCAGCGGGTAAATATGGATTTTCCAGCAAGGTTAACGGCGATATCGCTATCTTCTGCATGGGTTTGCCATTTGCCCGGTTTTGTGGTGTCTGCAGAAATGTAGGTAAAATTTGGATGATCAATTCGGTCTTGTTTTTCAGACCTTCCCGTTGCCGTCACATGATGAGCGTTTAATAGTAGATGTTGGGAAAGATTATGACCTACAAAACCTGTTCCTCCGGTGATAAATATTTTCATCTTTTCCGCTCCTTGTTTTGGTTGCTTGCAGGTGCCAATTGATTCTCACGGCTGAGCCTGGCATACTCACAGGGTTCATTTTTTGCACATTTGGTTACATACACGCCTCTGTGAGAATGAATTCGCACCTACAGATCACATCATTAACAGCTGCAGGATGAACAACTCGAACCAAAATCGTATCCGCAATCTATGTTAAAGCCAATGGGTGAAAAATCCACCTTGATCGGTTTCACTTTTTCAAGAAATTCTTTATTGACAACATATCGAAATCCATCAATATCAAAAACTTTGTCCTCTTCTTCTTTTGGCTCATCCAGAGCCAGAGCGAGTCCCGGTCCGCCTCATCCGCCCTCGTTCAAAAAAATTCTGATGGGTGATGGTGTTTTACCTTTAAAATATTCGGCGATTTGATTTGACGCCGTTTGTGTAACTTCCAGCATATGTCCTCCTAATAATGATGAAATAAAACAATTTTAAAAAAGTAAGAGTGATTTTTTAACACTATGGTTACTTTACTATGGGAGGAAAACTATTCATTAGACCTCGATTTGTCAATCACCGATCAATAATGTATGGCCTATTATTTCATTTTCCCAAGAAGAGCACTTGCGATGGTGTTTTTCTGAATTTCTTTGGTACCCTCGTAGATCTCAGTAATTTTCGCATCACGGTAAAAACGTTCGACTTCATAGTCGAGCATGTAGCCGTATCCGCCCAGAAGCTGGATAGCCTCGTCGGCTACTTCAACAGCCGTTCGTGCCGCATACATTTTGGCCATGGAGGTCAATTTCGGATCTATACGTCCCTGGTCGAAATTCCAGGCGGCCTTGTAGGTGACAAGCCTTGCCAGTTCAATTTTGGTGGCCATATCCGCAATTTTGTGTTGAGAAACCTGGAAATGTCCGATTTTTTTACCAAATTGTTCTCGCTGCTTAATATAACTCAAAGCCCTATCGAATGCTCCCTGAGCCGTACCCAATGCCTGTGCAGCGATAAGAATCCGGCTTTCATCAAAAAATTCCAGAACATGATAAAAACCTTTACTTTCCTCTCCAATCAGATTGCCCAAAGGCACCCGGACATCCTTAAATGTAACTTCAGCGGTGGACATCATGCGAACTCCCATCTTATCGCCGATTTCATTTGCATTAACTCCGGAGCGATCGGCTTCAACAAGAAAAAGGCTTTGTCCCCGATGGCTGGGATGTACTTCCTGGTCTGTCTGGCACAATACCGAAAAAAAGCTTGCCAGGCATCCATTGGTGATAAAAGTCTTAACGCCATTGATAATCCATGTATCGCCGTCTTTTTCCGCAGTAGTATTCATGCGGGTAATATCCGATCCATGATCCGGCTCAGTAAAACATCCGCCACAGAGCATTTCACCCAAAGCTACCTTTCGTAGAAATTTTTCTTTCAAATCATCACTGCCGAAACGAAGAATATTTTCTGCGGCAAAACCGCCAAGAATAACCGCGGCTCCGATACCTGAATCCTTCCGGCAAAATTCTTCGGCGACGAGAATATTTTCCATCACTCCAAGACCCTGCCCCTCATATTTTTCCGGAAAGTGAATGCCAATAAAGCCAAGTTCGGCAGCTTTTTTCCAAATTTTTGCCGGAAATTCGTGTTTTTTTTCCAGCTCAATGGCAAGCTCTTTGTCAAACTCGCCTTTTGCAAATTCTCTGGCAGCCTTTTGAATCTCTTTTTGAGACTTACTCAGTTCAAAATCCATTTTTTTTCCTCCTGTTGGAAATTGATTTGAGTGTAACCTGTTTGTGTAAAAAGGCTTGTGCTCAGTTGTAGGTGCGAATTCATTCGCACAATGTGAACCCCGATGTTAACTATAGGCTCTAAAACCTTTTTCCCGGAAAGAAGGTTGCTGGATGGTTTTAAAGAATCTACTGTAAATCCGTGCCGGATTTTGAGTGCGAATGAATTCGCACCTACAGAATATCGAATTTCACACAAACAGGTTATACTCAATTGTTTTTATCAAATACCATAGTTTTCTAAACCCTTGCAAGGGGCAACAACCAGTGCAATTAAACATTTGACATCCTCACTGTTTCATATGCCTGCGAAATTCAAAAGTTTCTTGACTGTTAGCTCTAACTGTCTTAATTATTTCTAAGAGTAGTTAGAAAGAAACTTGGGCCTGTATTAAGTAATGGTTTAAGAAAACCGCCTAAAGGAAAATCAACAATTCAAACAGGGAGTTTAAAACTATGGCATTTTCAATTGCACTGGCCGGTAAGGGAGGTACGGGAAAAACCACGCTTGCGGGCTTGCTGATAAAATATTTACAGGAAAAGGGAAAGGCACCGATTCTTGCCGTTGATGCTGACTCCAATGCCAATTTGAACGAGGTGTTGGGGATGGAAGTAAGCGAAACACTGGGCAATGCCCGGGAAGAAATGAAAAGAGGGCAGGTGCCCGGAGGCATGACCAAAGATGTCTTTATGGACATGAAACTCCAGCAGGCGGTAGCTGAAGCTGACGGTTATGATCTTATCGTCATGGGGCAGCCCGAAGGCGAGGGCTGTTATTGTGCAGCCAACAGCCTTTTATGTGGATTTTTGGAGAAACTCACGGATAATTACCCGTATATTGTCACAGACAACGAGGCCGGTATGGAACATATCAGCCGGTTAACAACCAAGGATGTCGATGTTCTTCTCATCGTAGCGGATACTTCCCGGAGGGCCATTCAGGCTGCACTTCGAATCAATAAGTTAACCAAAGATTTAAACGTAGGGGTTAAAAAAAGCTACCTGGTGATCAACCAGGCCAAGAATGGAGGAGCGGTTCCGGAAGTTGCTCTCAAGATGATCCAAGAGGAAGGTCTGGAGCTGATCGGCACTGTTCCGGAAGATGAGCGGGTTTATGAATATGACCTCAATGGAAAACCCACCATTGAAATTCCCAGGGACAATCAAGCGGTTAAGGCCGCTTTTGAGATATTTGACAAGATTGTTCAATAGGTCATGATCCTATTTTTAGAATGCTTTAACAAAGACAGGTTGCGCATAAAATGAAAAGAACGGGTTTTTTATACGATGAAAGGTATCTGTACCACGATACCGGGAGTTATCATCCGGAGACCTCCGAAAGACTCCCTGCCATATACAAAGGAATCGAGGAAGGCGGACTGCTTGAAAAAGTGGTTTTATTGAAAGCAAAAAGAGCGGATTTAAAATGGATAGAGACGGTTCATTCCACAGATTATATACGGCGCTTTGAAGAAGTCTGTTTATGTGGGAATACTTGTTTAGATTCCACAGATAACCAGATGTGTACGGAAACTTTCGATATTGCCTTTTTGGCGGTGGGGGGTATCCTGGATGCTGCCAGACGAGTAATGGAGGGAGAATTGGATAATGTGTTCTGTGCCGTTCGCCCTCCCGGCCACCATGCCGAACATTCCCAGGCCATGGGATTTTGCTATTTTAATAATGTTGCCATCTGTGCAAAGTATCTGCAGATTGAATTCGGGGTAGAGCGCGTGGGAATTATCGACTTTGATGTTCATCACGGAAACGCCACACAAAATACTTTTGAACATGATCCCACTGTGTTTTATTACTCTATTCATGAGCATCCGTCATTTGCTTTTCCGGGAACCGGCAGGGAATTTGAAAAAGGCGTTGGAAAGGGAACCGGCTTTACATTAAATTCTCCGGTATTACCAGGCCAGGGAGATCAGGAATATAAAAAACTGATTAAAAAAGATTTCATTCCGGCATTCGAAAAATTCAAGCCTCAGATGATTCTGGTATCCGCCGGTTTCGATGGGCATGAAGACGACGATATGTCAGGCATCCGGCTAACAACCCAGTGGTATACCTGGATGATGGAAATAATTATGAACATGGCTGAAAAATTTTGTAAGGGCCGCCTGATCAGTATTCTGGAAGGGGGTTATTGTATTGAACGGCTTCCGGAATTGGCCCGGAATCACATAAAAGTACTGCTGGAAGAGAAATAACGGCCAAACACCTTTTAAACAAATAATAATGGGCTTTTATGCCAAGGGAGCATAGTCAAATGTTTGTCAGTAAATCAATGACCAGAAAGCTAATTACCACTACCCCCGAAACTGATGTTCTAACTGTCGGAAAAATGATGAAAGAAAACCAGATACGGCATATACCGGTGGTGGACGAAGGCGATATCCTTTTAGGAATGGTTACCGATCGTGATGTTCGCAGCGCCATGTCATCGGTTGCCCATGAAGACTTTGACAGTAAGGATGAACGCAAAAAGTTGTCGGCACTTACAGTCAAAGAGATCATGACCAGAGATCTGGTAACGGTTTCTCCTCTGCATACGCTTCAGGATGTGCTTTTGCTCTTTCAGAAGCACCATTATGGTGCCCTTCCGGTTGTTGACGACAAGGGGGTCATCAAGGGGATCATTTCCATAAGAGATCTGGTGCGTGCTTTTATCAATGTGATGGGTATCGGGGAACCCGGAGCGCTGCTTGGTATCGTAGCCGAAGATAAGCTTGGGCAGATGAAAAATATTGTGGATATTATCACTGAGGAAAATATTTCCATGGGAAGTATACTGGTTGCCAGGCATTGGGAAGAAGGCAAGCGGGCTGTGTTTCCTTATTTGATGACATTAAATAAGGCCCGAATAAAAAAGAAGCTTGAGGAGGCTGGTTATGAACTTCTGGATCCTTTGGAATGGCACCTGGATCAGTTACCCCGAAAATGAATAAAGTGGAAAATTCGGTTATTTGCAATAGCAATACCCACGGTCCGCCATATGGGCAGTTGCATATATACTATCTTCAGGGGAAGGTTCAATTCCCAACGGGGTGCCTGGGTGAAAATTTTATAGGAAACTGGGAGGAAGACGGCTTTTCTTTCCTCTTTTTTTCAAAATCTTCAGATAAGATCGTGCAAAAGTTCATTGAGAAACAGGGTGGACTGACCCTGCTGGATCAATACCAAATGCCTTATGATCAATGGCAGGGAGGCAGATTGTCCTGCCTGCAAATTAACCCTTTTCTGATCGTTCCACCCTGGGAATCTGAGGCGATAACCTTGGAAAACCGGGATATGACCAAAATTTTGCTGGATCCGGGTGTTGTTTTTGGAAATGGATTACATGCTACAACCCGTGATTGTGT
>SKZT01000013.1 GCA_007127235.1 Desulfobacteraceae bacterium | reverse complement strand
TCAGGTGTCAGGTGTCAGGTGTCAGTATATGGAGGATACAAATTAATTGAGTTTTCGGAAAATTTCTCTTTACTTTTTGGTTTTTTTGTGAATCGTTGTTCGGTTGAGGTTTAGAGAGGTTTTCACGCGCTGAAGGCGCAAAACATGCTCAGCCCAAGGCTGAGCTCTCAAAAAGGTAACATTAATTCAAAAATGTCAACAAAAAAATCCGAAAACTCAAGAAATTAGAGACACCCGACACTCGACAATTGAAACCTGACACCTTAATTCAGCTACTGCTATATATGTCTTGAAAAAAGGTTCTGGTTTACATAAAAGAAAATTTGATTTAAATTTCTTTCTCCCAGGTTCGTTATAGCCCGAAATTGAAAAGGATCAGATAAAATCAAATGGTAAACCAGAACAAAACCCAAAATGAGAGAGCTGTTTCGGAAAAAGATTTTCTTCCTGTTGTGGGAATAGGCGCTTCAGCCGGGGGGCTGGAAGCCATTGAAAAATTTTTGGAAGCAGTGCCGCCGGAGCCCGATATTGCCCTGGTTATTATCCAGCACCTGAGCCCCGATCATACCAGTATGATGGACAGTCTTCTGAAAAAATACACCAATATGAAGATTTCCACCATAGAAGACAACACCAGGATCGAATCCAATCATGTATATCTCAATCCTCCGAATATGGAAGTGGCTCTGTATAAAGGTGTTTTGCATCTTCAAAAACCCACAAAAGGGCACCGGATGAGAACGCCCATCGACCATTTTTTTCGGTCCCTGGCCGGGGAAAACAAGTCTATGGCCATTGGTATTATACTTTCTGGTGCCGGCACCGACGGCACCCTTGGTTTCAAGGAGATCAGAGGCACCGGTGGTTTGACCATCGTTCAGGATCCCCAGGAGGCCCGCTATGACCTGATGCCCCGAAACGCCCTTGTTTCAGATGTGGTGGATTTCAGCCTCAAAGCCGGCGACATGTTTGGCAAAATCCGGGAATATATTAAACATCCTTATGTCCGCGGACGAAAACAACTGGATCTTAACGAGGAAAAATTTAAAGATCACCTGGATCAGATTTATAAAATGATCAAGAAATACAATGGTCATGATTTTTCCCTGTACAAGCCCACCACCGTGCTGCGCAGAATCGAAAGACGCCTTGCAATTCATAAGCTGGATGATTTAGATAAATATGTAAAGTATCTTGAGGAAAATCCGGAAGAAGTCAGTACCCTGTTCAAGGAGCTGCTTATCAAAGTCACCAGTTTTTTCAGAGATCCGGAGGCTTTCGAGGCTTTGAAAAAAGAGGTGATTTACGGCTGGGTCAAGACAAAGTCATCGGAGGAAACTCTGCGTATATGGGTTCCTGCATGTGCCACCGGTGAAGAAGCTTATTCCGTTTGCATTCTGATGCTGGAAGCCATGAAAGACCTGGATAAACATCGCCCGATTCAGATTTTTGCAACCGACATCGATGAGGAAGCTATCGAGACTGCAAGGATGGGAGAATACCGTGAAAGTATTTCCATGGATGTTTCCGAAGACCGTCTGGACACTTTTTTTGAAAAGGACAACAATATTTACCGGGTAAAAAAGGGTGTCCGTGAAAAGATAGTATTTGCTGTCCAAAATATTATCGAAGACCCCCCCTTTTCCAAAATGGACCTGATTTGCTGCAGGAATCTGCTGATCTACCTGGACAGAGCCCTTCAGGACAAGCTGGTTCCTTTGTTTCACTACAGTCTTAAAGAAGGGGGATACTTATTTTTAGGATATTCGGAAACAATCGGTTCCAAAAGCGACCTGTTTTCGGCGGTAAACAGCAAATATAAAATTTACAGGGCATCAAAGGATAAGCTCAAAGAAAGGCCGGGATATCCGCCGCTGCCGTTTTCCGAATCCTCGCGGGATACACCGGCCGTCAAAACTGAAAAAAAAGCCGAACAGCCTGGCATACGGAACCTCGTACAAAATGTCATCATCAATGAATATTCTCCCCCCGCTATTTTGATCAATAAAGATTTCGATATCCTTTACTTTTCGGGAGATACGGAAAAATATCTGCTGCCTCCCATGGGGGAGCCCAGTTTCAACTTTTTCGACATGGCCCGGCAGGGATTGCGTCATCAGCTCAGCACCAAAATCCGGCAGGCTATAAAAGAGCATACTTCAATCACCTGTGAGGATGTACCGGTCAAATATGGGGATAAGATAATACCGACAGATGTGGAGGTAAAGCCCCTGAGAGAAATGGGGCAGGGACAAAATTTGTTTCTGATTCTGTTCAGGCAAAGAGGCGATAAAAAAGATACCACTGCCAAAAATGAGGATGTGGGTGAACAGGAAGAGGAAAGCAGCGAAAATGTCCAGAAGCTCAAGGAAGAACTTACGGCGGTAAAACAATATTATCAGTCAGCCATGGAAGAACTTCAGGTTACCAACGAAGAACTGAGAGCTTCCAATGAGGAGCTACAATCCACCAACGAGGAGCTTCAGAGCACCAACGAAGAGCATGAGACGGCCAAAGAGGAGCTCCAGTCCACCAATGAAGAACTTTCAACGGTGAACGCCGACATTGACAATAAGATCGAAGAGCTGGAACAGGCATACAGCGACATGCACAACCTTCTGGCGAGCACTGAAATCGCTACCGTCTTTCTTAATCTGAATCTGAAAATCAAACGCTTTACACCGGCTGTCCGGAAGATTTTCAACCTGATTCCCGAAGATATCGGACGGCCGCTCAGTGATATCGCCTCTAAAATACCCTATAGCAATGTTATCGAGGATGCTCAGGAGGTGTTGGACACCCTGGAGCGAAAGGAAATCAATGTGAGAACTGAAGACGGCAGCCGGTTTTCCCTGCGGATTTTACCCTATCGAACCACCGAGAATGTCATTGATGGTGTTGTGTTGACTTTTATCGATATTTCCCGGTTGATAGAAAGTGAAAAAGAATAAGGTGAATGCAAAATGACACCAAAAAATAAACCGGATAAAATGAAACTGGAAAAACTTCGACAAAAAGCAAAGGAAAAACTCAACAAAGAAAATATTCAAAAAATCCAGATCGAGAACATGTCCATCGAAGACCTTCGATATTACATCGAAGAACTCAGGGTGCATCAGATCGAACTGGAAATGCAAAACCGGCAGCTTTTGGAAACCCAGGAAAAACTCACGGAATGCGGCCGGAAATATTCGGACCTCTATGACTTTGCACCGGTCGGTTACCTGACTCTGGCCCCTGGCGGAAAGATTATGGATGCCAACCTGACGGCTTCAAAAATGCTGAATACTTCTCGTAAGACATTGATTGGAACCCCTGTGTATCGGTATTTTGACCATGAAGACCGGGACATCGTGTTTCTTCACCTGAGAAAATTGTTCAGGGATTACGGCAGGCATACTTGTGAAGTCCGAAAGGTTGGCAAAAAACCGGAAATATGGCTAAGACTAAACAGTGTCTGCGATGAAAACAAACATAAAAACCGCTTTTGCAGAACCACCCTGACTGACATTACCGACCGGAAAGAAATGGAAATTGCGCTGTTCAGATCAGAGAGCCAGCTTAAATTGCTGTCACAACATATGATCGAAAACCAGGAAAAAGAACGCAAACGCATTGCTTACGATCTTCACGACGGTGTTGCACAGCTTCTGGCGGCAAGCAAGCTTTTCACACAGAACCTTTTAAACCGCCTTTCCGAGTATCCCGAGGAATATCAAATTTTGGCAAAACTCCTGGATATCCATCAGAAAGCTCTGACAGATATCAAACGTATTGTTTCTGATTTAAGACCGGCAGTTCTTGACGGTATGGGAATTATTGCCGCTATCGAATGGCTGTGCAAACAATACCAGGATATCGATCCTAACCTTACGATTACCAGAAAATTTGAGGTGGATGAAAAGGAAGTTTCCGAAAATTTGAAGTCCGTAATTTTCAGGATCTTGCAGGAACTTATGTCGAACATAGTCAAACACAGCCAGGCCAATCAGGTGCTGATTTTGCTGGAAAAATCGGATGGCACCCTCAGGCTTGTTGTAAAAGACAATGGGAAAGGCTTTGACCCGGAGAATCATCTTTTCAAAAGAAACTTTCAAGATGGCATTGGACTTATCAGCGTAACAGAAAGGGCGAGAACCTCCGGTGGCAAATTTGAGCTTTCTTCTTCCATAAACAGGGGGACCACTGTAACGATCAAGTGGCCGGTGGAAGACTGAGCACTTGAACATTTTCTCAAAAAGTCGAGAATTTAAGGAGACCTGATGGCGCTTTACAGGAACCGGGTTGATGCAGGAAAAAAGTTGGCACAACATTTGTCTAAATTTGTTCATGGAGAAAATCTGGTTATCCTGGCACTGCCCAGAGGCGGGGTTCCCGTAGCCTATGAGGTGGCCAGGAAATTTAATGTCCCCATGGATGTATATGTGGTGAGGAAAATAGGAATCCCTGGGCAGGAAGAATATGCCATCGGGGCTATTGCCAGCGGAGGGGTTCGAATCATTAACGAGTCACTGGCCCAGCAGGCTGGTTTATCGGAAAAGGATATTGCCACTGCCGCTGCTCAGGCCCAGGTGGAACTCAAACGCAGGGAGGGGTTGTACCGGGGAAACCGCCTGAGCATGGATCTTAAGGGCCGAAGGGTTCTTGTGGTTGACGACGGCATGGCCACAGGTTCCAGCATGCAAGCCGTCGTTATGGCGCTGAGAGGATTGAAGGTTTCGGAGATTATCGTTGCCGTACCGGTGGCATCCGAAGATGCCCAGGCCGAGCTTGGACAGTTAGTGGATCGGCTCATTTGCCTGGAAATCCCCGGTTATTTTACGGCCGTTGGCCAATGGTATGACGATTATTCACAAACCACTGACCAGGAGGTTATAAAATATATGGGGAAGGTTAAGGGACGTGGCAAAAAATAATTCCCTCATCTTGCCTGTCTTTTGGTCCGTATTCTGCGTTGCATTAAGGGGCACAGACAATGAGTATGCACCCCTCAATGCGCCTTGAATACGGACCAAAATCCGGCGCAATCCTGGGGGAATTATTTCTTGCCAC
>SKZT01000268.1 GCA_007127235.1 Desulfobacteraceae bacterium | reverse complement strand
TATAATACATGCGGGCGCTGATGCTTTTGTCCCCAAAACAGCTTCATCTGCTGAACTTTTGAAAGCAATATATGGAAATCGAGAATAGGACGATGCCGGTGCATCTGCAATATTTTTTATATGTCGCGCCCTTTTAGGGCTTAATATTCTGGGGCCTCTACCCAGGGCGCTGCCCTTGGGCTGCATTATGTATCGACCTTTCAGGCCTCCTTTACCTTGCAACCTGCGAATCCTGCCCTGAAAGGGCTATGCATACTGCTAATTATAAAACAGTATTCATTCAAAAATAAATTGCCGAAATAAATGACGAACTTATGAGACACGACACTATAAAAAAATGCAAAAGCACAGCTTTTGCACTCCTTCATCAAATGCCCCCCGACTTGCAACAGCTATCGAATAAGCAGGCACTATTTCAGTTTACGTCATTTTCTGTTCGATTAATTTCTCGATTAAATTTGATGGTAAAGCAGGTACCTTCTCCCGGGGCCAAACTTACGGTTCCATCAAGCTGGTTTTCAGTCAAAAGCACAACGAGATTGAGTCCGAGACTTTTAGTGTTTTTCCAGTCAAGATCTTCCGGAATCCCTATACCATTGTCGCTGAAAACGAATTTCACGATGTTGTTCTCACATAATTTTAAACGTATCATTATCCGACCATGCATATTTTCCGGAAATCCATATTTTAAAGCATTGGATAACAGTTCATTAATAATTAACCCCAATGGGGAAGCTTGTTGGACTCCAAGCGTTACTCCCTTTGCGTCAATTGTCAGTTTAATCCGATACAGGTCCGTTTGGTAAGACCGCATTATATCGTTTGTCAGTTTAGAGATATAAGCTTGACAATCAATATGAGACAGGCTGTCTGATTTGTAAAGCATTTCATGAACGGCAGCCATGGAACCGATTCGACCCCGGCAATCCATTAAAGCTTTTCTTGCTTGTTCATCTTTATTCCTCATTATTTGAAGATTTAAAAGACTGGATATAACCTGCATATTATTTTTGACCCGATGGTGAATTTCTTTGAGCAATGTTTCCTTTTCCCTGAGCGAAGCTTCTATGATTTTTTCAGTCTGCTTGAGTTTGGTTATGTCCTGCCCAATACCGTACAAAACGGTTTCACTCTTTATCTTAAGGGGTACCACATTCAACATGAGAGTTTTGACTGCGCCTTGAACAACATACGCTGTTTCATTTGTACGACGACTAAAAAAAGGTGTGTGATCCTTTTTCATTATATCTAACTTCTCTGGTGGTGCGAAATCCCATACATCCCTGAAAAGCAGGTCTTTACGTTCACATTCCAAAAATTCAAGGGCTGCCTTGTTGGCGTCGATATACCGTTTTTTTTCATCGACCATTAGGATAGGATTCAGGGTTTCTTCAAAAAGTGTTCGATACTTTTGTTCATTTTCCCTTAATCTATCTTCGGCATGCTTGCGTTCCGTGATGTCTTGCATAAGCGCAAGAACATGTGCAGTGCCTTCATAAGATTCAACAATTGATGAAGAGATACTTAAAACCCGTTTATTTCCGTCAGCCCTGGTAATTTCCCATTCCTCTTCTATAAGATCTTCACCCTCACGCATTTTCTTCATGCGTTCTATAGCCTTTGTTTGCAGCTGAGGATCAGGGTATACTGTTTGATACCACCCAAGGCGGTTTATTTCATCGAGGGTATAACCCGTGATTTCTGTCATACGGTCATTCCACACAGTAAATGCAACGAATGGAAACTTTTCAATCGCATGACAAACACAGAGGCCTTCAGCAACCTTATCTATGATAGCTTTTCGGAACGAATATTCTTTGCAAAGCGTCTCTTCAGCCTGTTTCCGGTCAGTGATGTCAATACCGATTTCCAACCTTACTATTCGATCATCTATCCATTTTATGGCTCTGGCCTGGCAATCGTACCATCTTCCTGTTTTTTTGTTCTGAAGTTCATGCCGATAAATATCTTTTGGATTTCCAATGGTATCAACCAATTTTTCATTGGTACAAAAATCACAGGGACATTTTTGTCCTGATTGTAAGGCCTCCCAGCATTTTTTCCCCACAACATCTCCGACTTTGTCCTGAACGTACTGATTGGCAAATAAAATATCATGGGATTCCATTTCTGATACATAAACCATGGCATTGAGGCTGTCGAGTATTGTCAAAAGCCTCAGATGGGATTCTTTTATAACATTTTCCGAATGCTTCCGTTGGGTTATATCCCGAACAATTGCCCAAAGATAATTTATCCTGCCTTGCTCATCAAAGACAGCAAGGGATTGCAGTTCTACAGGAAATACTTTTCCATCTTTACGAATGTATTCTTTTTCGTATAAAACAGCACATCCTTTTTTGACTAATTGTTTCTTCCAAATTTCTTCTTTTTCATACTCATGCCATCGTTTAGGTGTGATTTCGTAGAAATTTCCTATTTGTTTTAGCTCATCAAGTGTATATCCCAACATTTTGCAATATGCTTGATTGGCATCTATAATGCCACCATTTACATTGACGATTACAAGCCCATCCTTACTGCTTTCAAAAAGTTTCTGATACTTAAGTTCACTTTTCATTTGGTTATTATCGCCATTGGTCATGTGGACTCCTCTTAAAGACCGTTGCCGGATTTTTCTTTTTTATTCACCCTTAAATGGATCATTAATCGATAAAGTGATCTGTTACATGAAACCAGATCCCGATATTACAGCTTTTTTAAGCTTTTATCACAAAACAAAAAGTATGAATCTACCATTTTATAATAATAACAGCAACTTTTTCAGAGAAAAATTAGTATCCTCTCAAAAAAAGACAAGGCTGAGTTGGTAAAATGTTAAATGCACTAACAAAAACGCTGAACCGGCCGAAAAGTATTTGCATAAAGGTGCCAGAATCGGTTTGGTTGGTCTGCGGGATATGGACCGATTGGAAATCGACAGTTAAGAAAGCCGATTCATCTTGAAGCTCAATGCCAACAGCATCGAGTTTATCGAGACCGATAGAAGAGGTTTTAACGAGGGTGAACACCCCGTTGATGATCATCCCGTTTATAACCAGTATGGGAGCATCCAAAGACACGGATATGCTCCCAGATACACCAGGGAGATATAAATGAACATTTTAGAGATGAGTAAGCACCCCCATTTATCAGCATCCAGTATCAGAGAATATCTGGATTGTGGACTGTATTACAAGTTTTCAAGAATCGATAAACTGGAAAAAACATTCATTTCCGACAATCTCTTGTTTGGATCCACCATCCATCGAGTCCTGGCAGAGTATAACCAGGAAAAGGTCGTGGGGAGCAAAATGAATTTGCAGGAAATGCACAAGCTATTTGAAAAATACTGGAAAGAAACTGCCGAACATACTGATCAGATAAAATATTCCCCAAAAAACAGCTTTGAATCCCTGCTTGACCAGGGAAAACAAATGCTTCGGACATACGTGAGCAAGGTTCCCGAAAATGAATACGAGGTCATCGCAGTTGAAGAGCCCTTTGAGTTTAAAATCGAAGGTCTGAATATACCCATGACCGGAATCATGGACCTGGTGGAACAGGATGAAAATGAGACAGTGTTTATCAGCGATTATAAAACCATGTCATCTTCAACCACCATAAATGAGATCGACCAGAATTTTCAGCTGACCCTGTATTACATGGCCGCCCGAAGAAACGGTTATGCCAACAAAGAAATTGTGTTGAAACTCGATTGTCTGCTGAAGACCAAACAGCCGCAGTTTATTCAGGTGTATACCTTCCGTAACGAAGTTCATGAGAAACGCGCCGTTAAAAAAATCAAAGAAGTATACAATGCTATCCAAAAAGAAATTTTTATCCCTAATGCCGAAGGGACATGGAAATGCAATAGCTGTGAATACAAGCCATATTGTGACGAGTGGTTTCTCAGTTAAAAAAGGAGGTGATTTGAATGATTCGATTAATCCCTCGTCAGAGACTTTAACCTAAACCTATGATTGCTCCAGGACCTTCCTTATCATAACAGCAAGGTCTTTATTTGAAAAAGGTTTCTGAATAAAATTCACGTCGTTATCCAGCATCCCATGATGGGCGACAATATTGCCTGGATAACCTGACATAAAAATAGTTTTGATATTCGGATACCGATCATTCAGTTTATTTGCCAGATGATGGCCATTCATTTCAGGCATGATCACATCTGTAATCAACAGATCAATTGGTTCTGGGTGATGTTTTGCCAAATGTATGGCTTCTGCTGGTGTGCCTGCCGGCAGAACCAGATATCCAAGCTTTTCCAGGATCAGCTTAATGATTGTCAAAATTGCTTTTTCATCTTCCACCAAAAGTACTGTTTCACCATGCCCTTTGGGTATTTTTCCGGCACTTTTTGTTTGAATTTCTCTGACTTCAACCGCATGATGGGGTAGATAAATCCTAACGGTGGTTCCTTCACCCGGCTCGCTGTAAACATTTATAAAACCGTTGTTTTGTTTGACTATGCCATATACTGTAGAAAGTCCAAGGCCTGTTCCAATCCCGACGGGCTTGGTGGTAAAAAAGGGTTCGAAAATATTATCAAGTGTTTCTTTAGTCATGCCTTCGCCATTATCACTGACAGACAGCATAACATATTCACCCGGTAAAAATCCTGCTTTTCTGGAGCAATACGCTTCATCCAAAAGTATATTTTCAGTTTCTATGTTGATTTTACCTACTCCAGAAATGGCATCACGAGCATTTACACACAGATTGACCAGGATTTGATCAATTTGGGTTGGATCAAATTTAATCGGCCACACCTGGGATTCTGGTATCCAGGAAAGATCAATATCTTCACCGATCAATTTTCGGAGCATTTTAAGTATACTTTCTACAATTTCATTCAGGTTACAAGCTTTAGGACTGATGATTTGCTTTCTTGCAAAAGCCAAAAGCTGTTTCACAATTTTTGTGGATTTTTTTCCTGAGGCAATAATTTCTTCAATAAAATCATAGTTCGGATCGGATTCATCGAGAGACTCCTTTATAAATTCAGCATATCCCAGGATAACATTCAGTTTGTTGTTGATATCATGTGCCACACCTCCTGCGAGTCGTCCTAACGACTCCATTTTCTGAGCCTGCATAAATCGAGCTTGTAATTTTTCTTTTTCTTCCTCCGCCTGTTTGCGTTCATTGCTTACAAAAAGTTGAGCAACAATGGTGGCAATGGAGTTCATGAAAGATTCTTCATCGGAGTGCCACTTCCGTTTGGGCCCAATATGTTCACAGCATACAACACCAACCAAGCTGCCTTCTACCAGAATCCCCGCATCCAACATGGATGTAATTTCCAGAGGTCTAAGATACGATTCGGTTAACTCGACAGTACGAGAGTCATTTTGGGCATCGTTCACATATATCCGTTTTTCTGTCTTAATGGCTTTAAAGTAGGAAGGAAAAGCATCTGTTTTAAGAATTTCTCCCGAGCTATGCAATTTCTTGTCTTTTTCATAAATTGTGAGGCATTTTAATTCAGAATGGTCATCGGAGAAGTACCAGATGCTTGTGCGCTCAACCTCAATAGTTTCAGACACCACTTTTGAAATCCGTTCCAGTGCGAGAGGCAAATCTACGCTAAAAAACGCCTGGTCTATAGCAAGTTGGGCAATAGCTGTTTGCTGCAGTTTGGCACGTCTTTCTCTTTCTCGTAATGCTTCCTCAGCTTTTTTTCGCTCGGTAATGTCTCGGGATACGGCAGCAACTGAAGTTATTTTTTGATTATCATCTAAAATGGGATAATAGGAAACTTCTAGATATCTTTGTCCTTTTGCAGGAAAATCAAACCAATCATCAAATTTGAAAACCTCGCCTTTAAATGCCCGATCTAATTTTGGTTTGATGACTTGCCCAAACAATTCATTGCCCATTAATTCAGGTACTGATTTTCCAATTATTTCAGCTTCAGAAAGATTGTAACCTTCCAAATATTGTTGGCTAACTATTTTATAACGATAATTGGCATCTATAACGGCTAATTTATAATCTTCAATGCTATCGGATGCCAGCTTGAAAAAATTAAGAAATTCGTTTGTTTTACTCAACTTTTCCTCTGCTCTCTTTCGATCTGTGATGTCCCGAACAATTGCCCAAAGATAAAGTATTTTTCAAACCGGCAAATACTTTCGAATGATGGTTTCAAATTCTTTTTTGGTATATGGTTTCGAGATTAAATCATCAAATCCATATCTTTTGAGGTTGTCGACAGGTGGGTCATGGGGTGATCCGGTGACAAGAATTGCATTGTTGTCAAATCCTTCTTTTTTTAATCTCTCGAGAACTTCGAAACCTCCTGCGCAGCCTTTGATATTTTGATCAAGGATAACCAGATCAATGGTTACATTGTTTTCGACTGCCATTTGATAGCTTTCTATCATTTCGTTTCCATTGCATGCTGTTATTACTTCGCAGTTTAATTTTTGAAGCATCCGCCGGCATAATTTTATAAGTGATATTTCGTCTTCCATCATTAATACGACCGGAGTTTTACCTGTCGGGAATATGTTAATATCGGCTTTTTCATGTGAGCTTGATTGCTCAATAGGCAATGAAACGATTACGGTGGTTCCATTTCCAGGTGCAGAACTTATATGGATATTTCCTCCGTGCCTGTTAACGATAGCCTGAGCGGCTGCAAGTCCTAATCCCACCCCTTTTTGAGCGCCCATTGACTTGGTTGTAAAATAAGGATCAAATAGTTTTAGCAGGTCAGATTCAGGAATTCCTCTGCCGGTATCTTCAAAAGATATTTCGAGAAATTTGATATCTCTCTGTTTGTCATTCCTGGTGGACGCGACTGCTGTTCTTATATCCAGCTTTCCACCATCGGGCATGGCTTCCCGAGCATTCACAATAATGTTTTGGAATACAATGAGCATTTGTTCTAAATCAAGCTCCAGTTTCGGCAAAACAGGGGTATAGTTAAAGGAAAGATCGATATCCCGGGTTTTTAATGAGCTTCGCACGGCAGTGTTTAATATCTCTTCAATATCACATTCAGATTTGCTCAGCACAGCGCCCTTTGACAAAGATAGAAACTTGTGGGTCAAGGATCTTGCAAGTTCGCAAGCTTTTTCGCTTTCTTCTATAAGTTCCTGCTGCATTGTATCTGTGACTTCATCCTTTAAAAGCGAAATGTTTCCCCAAATGGCCATCAAAAGATTGTTGTAATCATGGGCCAGCCCGCCGGCCAAAATTTTGAAGGCTTCTGCTTTCCGGGAGATTAAAACTTTTTGTTCCCGGATTTTGCTGTCCGTGATATCTCTGACCACATGAACCGTTAACTTATTGTTGTTTTGGATGCTCTCTATTGGCTCCACCAAAACATTCCACCATCGATTATTTGCGGTTTGGAATTCAAATTCTTCCCGCTTTCTGCTTTTGGCGGCTTTTTTTAGTGGACAGCCGGAGATGGGGTTGTTTATACCATGAACAATTTCATAACAGCGTTTTCCGACAATATCTTGTGGAGGCAGCCCGAAATATTTTTGTGAGGCTTTGTTTGAACGGATAATTCTGTAGTTTTTGTCAATGAGACACACCCAGTCTGTAATGGCATCAAATGTTTCTTCCCATTGCTTTTTAGCATTTTCTACTGCTTTTTCAGTAGCTTTACGCTCTGTAATATCAATGCCAACTCCCCATCCGGCCAAACCATTTATAGGGTATTCTTTCGAAATATTGGACCAGGAGATAATTTTCCGGGTACCATCCTTGCAGGTAATTTCCCATTCCCAATTCCGATAATTGCCCCCTTTATTAAACAATTCTTCCATCATTTTTTTTCTATATGAGGGATCCGGTATCAATAACTCTATTGCTTTCGGGTTTCCGATGATTTCTTCGGCACGATAGCCGGTTATCAATTCACACTCATGGTTCCACATGACTGCAACACCATTTTCATCAAAGGCATCCATCATGACCGGCATGTTCTGAAGTATATTTTTGAGCCGGTCTTCACTTTCTTTCAGCCGATTCTCCATTTCTTTGGCTGCAGTCACATCTCTCGCAGATCCAACGGTACCGATCATTTTCCCGTTTTCATCCAAAAAGGGTGCTTTATGTACATCAAGAAAGAGAAACTTTCCCTGAACATTTCCGTGTTCATCGAATTGCTGCGGTATGCCTGCGTCCATGGTAATGGCGTCCGTGTCTCTGCAAATTTCACCAAAATTATGCCATTGGGGGTTCTTGGGATGCCTTTTTCTCTCACGTTCGGCAAAAAACATATCGGTTTTCCCGATCGGTTCATCGGTGTCGGTAGCATTAAGGAGATTGCGGCAAATGGCTTTATTTGCAAAAATATAGCGTTTTTCAAGGTCTTTTGCCCAGATCATATCCGGAACATTATCACATATGAGGCGCAACATTTTTGAAAGTGCCCGGTAATTCTCCCGCCCCTGAAAAATTACATTCTCTTGATGTTTGCGCTTGGCATTAACTTTTGCCGTATATAGAGCCATTTCAATTGTATTTTTTAAGTCTTTGTTCTTGAAAGGCTTTAAAACGTAACCATAAGGTATTGCGGTTTTGGCCCTTTCGAGATTTTGATGGTCATCATGAGCGGTTAAAAAAATTATGGGAATATCCAGGCTGGATCTGATATGTTTTGCAGCTTCGATACCATCCATCCGGTCTTTTAGCTGAATATCCATAAGTATGAGATCAGGTCGGTCTTCATTGGCTTTCTTAACTGCCTGTTTCCCAGTATGCACGATAGAAGTAATGGTATAATTCATTTGCTGAAGACGAGTCTTAATATCATTTGCGATAATGGTTTCATCTTCAACGATCATGATCCTGGTCATTTCAATATCCCTGTTTTTCGGTTTTAAGCAGGTTTCGGACTTTTGCAATTACTTCTTTGTTTGAGAAAGGCTTGGTAATATAAGCATCGGCCTCCAATGCAAGACCTTTGGCCATATCGGCTTCTCTTCCCAGGGCGGTGAGGAAAATGATTTTGATTTTTTCCCACTCGGGTTTCTGGCGAATCATCTGGCACAGTTCATATCCATCAATTCCCGGAAGCATGATATCAAGGAGAATCAGATCCGGTTTCATTTTTGCAATGGCATCCACAGCTTCTTCTCCCGAAAAGGCGACCGTAACCTCGTAGCCGTTTTCTTTCATAATAAATTGAAGCGGAACAACAATGTTGGGCTCGTCTTCAACAATTAGGATTTTTTTGGGCATGACGAATGATTCCTCTCTTATAAATTTTCATACAAGTCCTGTGAATTCAATATTCAGTTTTGATTGAAATTTATCGATGCGTTTGAAGATTTCTTTAAGCATGGTTTGTTCGATGCGTGAAAGTTTTTTGAGATTAACAAAGTTGTCCGAAGGCATTTTTTCCCTGATTGCCAGATTTACCTGGTGCCGGAATCTGAGCTGCATTAAAAAACTGTAGGCCTGTTCGATTTCATTGTATTCTTCCCAGGTGAGTATTTTTGTCAGATGGAGCTCAAAAAGGCGTTCCTGTGTATTGGTTTCTTTTATATGGTGTTTTAGTGCGTAAATTCTGGCGAAATCGATTATGGGCATCATGGCTGCTTTAATATCAAAAGTATCCCGGTATTTTCCTTTGGATTCCACAAGGATATTTCCGAAAAAGCTAAGGGGAGGTTTGTAGTATAAGGCATTTTCGGTGAGGTGCCGAAAAAAACCTGCCCAGTTTGTCAGGGAGTCGGATAAAAATTTTTTCAGGTCATCAATTAGTTTCAAATCTCCGTATCCCCCGCGAAAGTCAAAAAATATGCTTGATTCCAGTAAATCCTCGGGGGATGCTGTAAAAATCCAGGAAGAAAAATACTGCTTCCACACCGACAGTGGTTGGCACCATTTGGGATTTTGGGCCATGATGTTACCCTGACAATAGTCAAAACCTGACTGATCCAGCCATCCGCATACTTTTGTACCGAATCTTAGAAAATAATCCATGGCCTTTTCCTGGGCGGTTGGATCCTCGAGATCCTCAAAAACAATGGCATTGTCCTGATCCGTTTTTAAGGTTTGCTCCCTTCGCCCCTCACTGCCCATAATCATAAAGGCAAATCTGCAAGGAGGACTTCCCATTTCCTTGAGGGCAAATTGGGCAAGTTTATTGAGGATTGCATCTGAAAAGGTGCTGATATACCGTGTGATATTTTTGACAGTGGCCCCGCTTTCCAGAAGGCAATTGACAATACCGGGAATTTTTCGGTGCTTTTCAAAAACATTCTCGACTTTTGATGTTGTTCCAATTTCAAATATCGTAAACGATGGTGATTGTGTTTGAGCAAAGAGTAAATCCCTTCGGGAAATAATACCTATGATTCTGCCTTGGGAATCCTCAACGGCCAGATGGCGGACATTTTTATCGATCATGGCCGCATGTGCTTCATAAATAAGAGACTGAACCGAAATGGTCTGAATAGGTGAAGACATGATCCAGGTGGCCGGCCGTTTTATGTCCATATTGTAGGGGACCACCTTTTTTGCCAGGTCGCTTTCGGTCAACAGTCCTACATAATGTCCACCTTTGTTGCGAAGAAAAAGGGCTCCGGTTTCAAAATCTCTCATCATCTGGGCGGCTTCCTGTATCGTGTAGTTTTCATCACAAAACAGAGGTTTTCCTTTCACCAATTGTGAAACCGGCTGGTTGAACACCTGGATAGCTTCATGGCCAGGTTCGATGCTTTTCAAGATGAGTTCCGCGTAAGCCTTATCCATCATCCGCTTGCCGAACGTTTCCCTAAAATGCATGGAAAATTTACTATATTTGTTACAAAGGGTCAAAAAATCTTTTTTGGGCAAAACATAAAATTCAGAATCCTCGCTTAAACGAACCGTGCGCAATGCAATCCCGTCGTTAAGCAAAATTGATACACCCCCGTATACACTGCCGGGTTCCGATAAGGCCCCCCGGATTTTTTGTTCACTTTCCTCATAATATTTTTCGGCGGTACCTTTGCGAAGGATATACAAATTTTCCACTCGGGTCTGATTTTGGACAAAAAGGATGGATTCTTTTGGATATTTGACCTTAAAAATCCTGGAAGATATTTCTTCAGTGGCTTCTTCGGGAAGAAATGAAAATGGGGAGATATTTTTTAAAAACAGGTAAGTTTTGCATGTGGAAATAATGGACGCATAAATCGGATCCTTAAGCCGGTTAAAATGGCTTTTTTCGAAAAATTCGTAAAAAGATTTGTGCTGGATACAGGTTTCCAGAAATAATTTCCTGGATAAAAAATATATGGTGCAGGCTTTAATGGTCTGAGCTGTTAATGGAGAGATTCCTGCATTCATAAGGATGGCGGTACCTCCTAATACATCGCCTTTTTGTAAAAGTTTTCGGTATAATTTCTGCTCTCTTTTTTTATAAAAAAGTTCCACAGCGCCATTGAAAATGATGTGTAAATTTTCAATGGCGCTTCTGCTTTGAACAAACAGGATGGTATTTCGGGAAAAATTTTTGGATGCCAGAGATTTGCCAATGTAGGCTAGTTCATCCGTTTTAAAGTCGGAAAAGAGTGGGATATTTTCTAAAAATATCAGGGTTTCATCCATTTATTCAGCCTGTTGAATACAGTTTCTTACCTGTGAGAAAATTCCCGGAGCTAAAATCATCAGACGTTCATCGATTTTTTGACCATCTAAATAATCACCCAGATGAAAATTACTGCCGTCCATTTTAAAAATTTTTCCTCCAGCGGCTTCGATGATTATTTGGGATGCCGCCAGGCCGCGATAGGATTCGTGAGAAGTGATTGCTACCTCGGCCCGTCCCATGGCAATGTAGCATATATGGGCCGCAGTGCTCCCCATGTTAAAGATTTTACCGGGAAAAGAAGAATGGAAATCATGGTGGAAACGTGAGTAAATAAACAGTATGCTCTCATCGTTGACATTTTCTTTGGTGGATATTTGAATTGGTTTGTTGTTGCGAAACGCTTTTGCTCCGGCCCGTGCATGGAAAAGGTCTCCTGTGGCCGGCATGTAAACAGCACCAAAAACCGGCCAGAAATTTTCGATCAGTGCAAGGGAAATACCCCATATGGGAATGCCGGCCTGAAAATTGGACAAACCATCCAGAGGATCGAAAATCCACAGATATCTTTTTTGATCGTGCCTATAATCTCTCTTTTGGGGAGTATTGGAGAAAATCAGATGTTCCGGATACTTGCTTTCCAGCTCCTTTTTGAAAAACTCCGATAAATGAATCTCAGCTTGAGTGACGAGTTCTTCGTCAAATTTTAAGTTTGGATTTCCTTTTCCGTAATAATTCATTGCTTCCTGCCCGCAACGATGGATAACATCCAATGCGAACTGGCTCAAATCATCAATATTATGAGTGATTGTTTCCGCCATTTGCCCTCCATATAATTGATTTAATTTATAAAAACATTGGTAACTTTTAGCCAAAAGTTCATCAACAACTATATCATAAAAAAAATGCGTAACTTATGTCAATCAATGAAAAATTCCCGCTGCAAAATTAGAATAAAGGGTAACCTTGTCAAAACAGGCGTCTTCTGATAATAACCTTAACATGAAAAAACCGGTTGATACCCCACTATTGATCCTGGCCTCCAGTTCGCCTCGTCGCAGGTATTTGCTGGAACAAGTTGGGCTTGAATTCTCTGTGGTGCCCAGTTGGGTAGATGAAAGCAAAATTTGCGAATGCCCTCCTGAACAATATGTGGTTAAGCTGGCCGAGGCAAAAGCTGAAGAGGTGGCCCAAAAATATCCGGAGAACTGGATTCTCGGCGCTGACACTGTCGTGGTGGTTGATCGATTAATTCTGGGCAAACCGCGCACTCAAAATGAGGCCCGAAATATGCTCTTAAGGTTAAATGGGAGAACCCATCAGGTATATACAGGTTTTTCAATACGCTGTAAAAAACAGAAACGTGGTTTTTCAAAAGCGGTTAAAACGGATGTACTTTTCAAAGAGCTTAGTGATGAACAAATCGAATGGTACATCAATACACCCGAGCCCTTTGATAAAGCCGGGGGTTATGCGATTCAAGGCAAGGGGGGTTTTCTGGTCAAAAATATTTACGGCTCCTACACAAATGTGGTGGGGCTTCCGGTTTCCGAGGTGCTCGATTTTTTGATCAAGGAAAATCTTTTAAAATCTATGAGCCTGAACCAGGGAGTATGCCATGCTGAAAGCAAATCTTGAAAAAGTGCTGAACCGCATTAGGACGGTTGCCGATAACTGTGGGCGGAAACCCGGTTCCGTGCGCCTGGTAACGGTAACCAAAACCGTGCCGGTGGAAAAAATTATTGGTGCTATCGAGGCTGGGGCCGACATGTTTGGGGAAAACTATGTTCAGGAAGCCAGAGAAAAAATTATGGATCTATCTGCATACCCGGTTTCCTGGCATTTTATCGGGCACCTTCAAAGAAACAAAGCCAAATATGCGGTGGATTTGTTTGATCTGATTCATTCCGTGGATTCAATTAAACTTGCGCGGGAAATCGACAAGCAGGCGGGTAAGCTTGGGAAAGTTCAGGAAATCCTGATTCAGGTCAATGTTTCCGAAGAAATACAAAAATCGGGGGTTGAACCTGAAAAAACTCCGGATATGATCAAAGTGGTGGCCGGTTTTGAGAATGTTTTATTGAGAGGGTTGATGACCATGCCGCCTTTTTTTAATGATCCGGAAAAGGTACGCCCGTTTTTCAGAAAGCTTCGAAACTTGCGCGACCAGATTCAAAAAGACCTGCTTGTGCAAAAGGGCACAGAGCATTTACAACTCAGCGAGCTTTCCATGGGGATGACCGGCGATTTCGAAGCTGCCATCGAAGAAGGGGCCACGCTGGTACGCATTGGTACCGCCATATTCGGAGAACGGTCTTGAAGATATTACTGCATGCTTGTTGTGGGCCCTGCACCATTTACCCCCTGGAGGTTTTGAAAAGTAAGGGCTTTTCGGTCACAGGATTTTTCTACCCACACAACATTCACCCCTATACTGAAATGACGCGACGAAAAGACACACTTCAGGCTTATGCTGAGCAAACCGGGATTCGTATCATTTATCAAAAAGGTTACAACCTGGAAGAATTTCTGAGGAATACAGCGTTTCGCGAAAACTCGAGATGTTTTTACTGTTATCATGCCAGACTGAAAGTAGCGGGGCTCATTGCGAAACGCGGCAAATTTGATTATTTTACCTCGACACTTCTTTACAGTAAATTTCAAAAGCACGAACTGCTTAAGGCCATCGCAGAGGATGTGGCACAGTCTGTGGGTGTAAGGTTTTATTATCAGGATTTCAGGCAGGGGTGGAAAGAGGGGATTGCCCGATCCAAAGCCCTGAGTATGTACCGTCAGCAGTATTGCGGATGCATTTACAGTGAAAAAGAAAGATTTGCCGGCAAATCCAAGCATTGAACGTGATTTTTTTTAACGGATATATAAACAGCTATGTTTTCCAATTTTATTTATTTTATTATTGTTTTACTCATATATTCCACATATCATCCTCCGGAAGAAACCTACTTTAATGTAGCCGAAACAATTATCCTGTTTATTCTTTCCATTGCATTATTTGCGGTGTTTTGCCGTCTGCGATTTCTAAAAATCCAAAGAAATATTGACTCACTTCACTTCAGCCAACTGGACCACTGGTTTAATGGTAACATTAACCGGTTATCGGTGATGGCTATTTTTTTGTTTACCATCCACATTTATGCCCTCAATCTCCCGGTTTTTTTTGCGGATATACGTGTATTTTCAACCATTCCGACACTTTTAGCACTGTTGTTTCTGGCTCTTTTCGTGTTTTACCTTTCCATTGTGTGGGCCAGCGCCCACAAAGTATATCGCCTTATCTACGATAGTGATGTGTCAATTGAAAACTACATTGTTTCCAATATCCGGTTTGCCTCTCCGATTCTTTTACCCTGGCTCTTTTTGTCGGGTGTCAGTGACATTATTTTTGCCCTGCCCTTTGAGTCTCCCAAACAATTTCTTTCCACCACCCAGGGTCAGGTGGTTTATTTCCTGTTTTTCCTCTTTTTAATAGCGATTTTTGGACCGCTGATTATCAAAAAGTTCTGGAAATGCAAACCCCTGGAAGCGGGTTATGACAGAATACGCATCGAAAAACTTTGCCAAAGAGCCGGGATGAAATATGCCGATATCCTTCATTGGCCCATATTTGGTGGGAAAATGATTACAGCGGGTGTTATGGGACTGGTCAAAAGATTCAGGTATATTCTGGTGACCGATGGCTTGCTCAGGTTTTTGTCTCCGGAAGAAATCGATGCGGTGATAGCTCATGAAATCGGGCATGTGAAAAAAAAACACATTCTGTTTTACCTGTTTTTTTTCGCGGGCTTTATGCTCATTTCCTATGCATCTTTCGATCTATTTATATATGCTATTTTATATGCCGAGCCCTTATTTCGATGGATCGGTACAACCGGTTTTAATCAGGTGGCCGTAACTTCGGTTTTTTTCAGTCTGGTGGTCATTACTACTTTTTTGGTCTATTTTCGTTTTATATTCGGCTATTTCATGAGAAATTTTGAAAGACAGGCTGATTGTTATGTGTATACTCTTTTCAACAGTGCTTTCCCCCTGATTACCACCCTGAATAAAATAGCCGTCACAAGTGGTCAACCTGCCGATAAACCTAACTGGCACCATTTCAGCATTGCTGAAAGAATTCAATATCTGAAAAAATGTGAACAGGACCAGATTTGGGTCAAACGTCAGGATAAAAAAATTAAAAAGAGTATCGCCGTTTATCTGGCGGGATTGGTTTTTGTAGGAGCAATAGGGTTTACACTGAATTTCAGTGAAGCAGGAAAAAGAATCAATATTAATTTTTTTGAAAAGGTTATTCTTCGAGAAATAGAAAAAGAGCCCCGTAATGCCGATCTATACAGGATACTGGGTGATATCTACTTTTCAAGAAAAAATTGCGAAGGGGCGAAAAAGGCATATGAAACGTCCATTTATATCAATCCGGATAACCCTCAGGTTTTAAACAATCTGGCCTGGCTTTATGCTACCTGTGAAAATGAAAAGCTCAGAAACCATTCAAGGGCATTAAGTCTGGCAAGAAAGGCGGCTTCCCTGGACCAGGCTTCGTATATTCTCGATACACTTGCGGAAAGTTATTATGTTAACGGCATGTATGATGAAGCTGTGACAACTGCCAAAAGAGCTCTGGAAGCGGCAGAAAAAGACCGGAGCTACTACAGGGAACAATTGGAAAAATTCAAGCAACGAAGCACCAATTGATCATTTATTTTTTTCGGGTCACCTTATTCACCGGTGTTTTTCTCGTCGGGTCGTAAAAGTTCTTCATAGAGTTTTTTAGCGCCGCCCCCGATGAGGATGACTCCTAACAGATAAAAACAAAAGCGAATAAATGGAAGAACAGAACGAAAAATATCTAATTCTTCAATACTCGGCCACACCTGAGGGATTCGGTAAAAAATAGCGAAACCCATCAGCACCAAGGCCGTTCCCCAAGCAACCTGAAAGAAGTTTGTTTCTTTTTTCATAATTTAGTCGAAAGGTTTAATGGTCGATTCATAAATCCACATATAACCTTATGGCACAGGTGCTGTCAAATGTTTTGTTCAATGACATTGGGATGTTTCATGGTTCCCCCTTTAGCAAACTGGTCTTTGCACACACATGACACAGTGGGGGAAACTTATTGAAACCTATATAGTGGAAAAGTTATCTGGTGTTTTCGGAAAGCCCGATTTCCCGGAGGGAAAAGGCTATCTAGCCGGTGGCTTTTAGCCACCGGTTCAGGTTATGATTTTTAAGTCCCGGAGGGACGATGTAACAATCTTTTTTTCATCTGGCAGGCGGCTATTCACTTGACGCCTAACAATCCTATTATTGACGTAAATTAACATCGTCCCTTCGGGACTTATTTTTGAGGGGGTGATTCTCCGGTGGTTAAAAACCACCGGCTAGATAACCTAACCCCTCTCGGGGTTGTTTCTCGGGATTTGGAAAGTTGGCGGTGC
>SKZT01000112.1 GCA_007127235.1 Desulfobacteraceae bacterium | reverse complement strand
TTGATGTTGATGATGTCAATGACCATTTGGACAGGCTGAACAAATTAAAGCGGCTGTTACCAAAATACAGAGATACTCGCCTGATGGGTGCTGTGGCCGGGATGGTGGTTTCTGACGATGTGGCCAGATACGCCTATCGCAAGGGGTTGTACGTACTGGCCCAAAGGGGAAACATGGTTATTATCCGTAATGATGACGAATTTATCCCCAGGGTCTGGTGAGTTATACGGAGCCGGAAATCCGTGTTCATCACTCACATCATTGACCCATACCTTTATCAATATCTTTTTTATACAGCAGGTAAAGATCTTCGTAATAAACGGGAAAGCTTTGGTAAAATTTATCTAAAAGCGGCAGCATTACCTGGCGCATCTGTGGGTGAGAAGCCTTGTGGCACCGAAGAGAAAAAATGTGTTTCCACTCGCGGATATTGGCTGTTGTAAAAACCTCGGTTTTAAGACTGTTGGGCAACACACTTCTGGCTTCCTGAGCAGTCGCATTGAATTCAATTAATTTTAAATAGGTTTTTTCAGCCGCTTCCATTGCGGCCAGCCACAATTGATATTTTTCGGAGGATTCGCTCCAGAAAAAAGGCCTTATTAAAGTGATTTCTTTTCCGAATTTATCCTTTGAATAATTGGCATAGCGGGTACTTTCCTGACTGAAAGAACACAGTCTATGTCTTACCAATTCATGTGAGATTCCTCTGTCACATACGATTTTTACCGTTACACTGATATGTTCAAATACACTATGGTGGCCACTTTTGATTAAACTTCTCAAAAGTTTTTCCGCTGAATTCTCCTGAATTTTATCTTCCGATTTGTAGCAAGTTCTGGCGGCCCTTTCAATATGCTTCATGATAAAATCGGAATCCGGCATGTTAATTATTTCCACATATGGATCAATGATTTTCATGTAAAAAACCTTTTTTGTGTTTAAAATTCAATGTTTTTAGGTGTCCTGGGAAATGCAATAACATCGCGGATATTGGATATGCCTGTGAGAAACATCATCATTCGTTCAAAACCAAGCCCAAAACCGCTGTGAGGGGCAGTCCCGAACTTTCTCGAATCAACATACCACCAGTAATCCTGCTGGTTGAGTCCAAGTTCATCCATCCGGGAAACCAATACATCCAGACGCTCTTCACGCTGACTTCCACCGATAATTTCACCAACGGTTGGCAGTAAAATATCCATGTTGGCCACCGTGCGATGGTCATCATTCAGACGCATGTAAAAAGGGCTGTTATCTTTTGGATAATGATAAACAATAACGGGGCCGCCGAAATAAATTTCAGTTAAAAAACGTTCATGTTCTGCTTGTAGCGCTTTTCCAAAACTTAAATCGTATTCAAATGTGCGGCCCGAGTTGTTGATAATTTTAACGGCATCTTCATAAGTAATTCGAGCAAATCTTTCTGTCATTGTTTTTTCAAGTCTTGACAAAAGGTTTTTGTCAACGAAGTTAGCAAACAATTTTATATCATTGCTGCAGTGAGAAAGAATATGAGACGTCAAACTCTTAATGAAGTCTTCAGCAAGGTCCATATTTTCAAATAAATCATAAAAGGCCATCTCCGGCTCGACCATCCAGAATTCCGCGGCATGCCGGCGCGTATTTGAATTTTCGGCTCTGAAGGTAGGACCAAAAGTGTAAACATTACCTAATGCCAAGGCTAACATTTCAGCCGATAACTGCCCTGATACGGTTAATTTGGCTTCTTTTCCAAAAAAATCCATGGAAAAGTCGGTTTTTCCATCCACTTTGGGCGCATTATCCAGGTCAAAGGCCGTTATATTGAACATTTCACCCGCTCCTTCACAATCGGAAGCCGTGATAATGGGCGTGTGAACATAATAAAAATCTTTTTCCCTGAAATACTTATGGATAGCAAAGGAAAGTTCGGACCTGATGCGAAAAGTGGCTCCATACTTATTGGTCCGAGGGCGCAAATGAGCAATGGTTCGCAGAAAATCATCATTATGACGTTTTTTTTGAAGAGGGTAATTTTCAGGAGACAATCCGAGTACATGGATATCAGTGGCATCAAGTTCCCATTTTTGCCCTTTTCCGGGGGATTCCATCATTTTACCCACCACCGAAATTGAAGCACCCGTTGTCAGATTCTTTATTTGGCTGTAGTTTTCAAGGGTATCTGATGCGATTATCTGAAGATTTTCCAAACACGAACCGTCATTTAACTCTATAAATGAAAAAGACTTGGAATCCCTTCGTGTACGAATCCATCCTTTAACAAGCACCTTATCCAAAGGAGATTCTGACTTCAAGAGCCTATTGATTTTGGAACGAAACATAATTTGATCTCCAAAATATTTTTTGACAGGTATACATTTATAACCTGACAGTGATATAATATTTGTTTTCTCCTCTTTGGAGAAGGAGAACTACTGAAGATTTAGTCCTGTATTTAATGATGATTTTCTTATAATCGTCAACATTTTCAATGATATTTTCGTCGAGCTTTACAATCACATCTCCTGTCCGTACACCGATTTCGTAAAGATAGGAATCCGGCAAAATATCAGTGATTATAACGCCGCTATCGGGTTTTATTTTATGACGAAGACGTTTGGTTAAAGAAATGTCTTCTACACGGATACCCAATAAGCGCTGGGACAATTCCATGGCTCTTTCGACAGGAAATGAGGATGCAATCAGTGACACCTGATGTTGTTTGCCGTCTCTGAGTAAAACCAGCCGGATTTTATCTCCCGGGGCAAAGTCTCTGAGGATGGCGTGAAAAGACTGTATGGAAGAAATAGGTCGATTTGCCATGGAGATAATGATATCACCGGGTAAAATCTCCGTCTTTACTGCAGGGCTTGATTTTTCAATGTCACTGACTAAAATGCCGGAGGTATTTTTGGGAAGTTTTTTGTATGCGATGAGGTTGGCATCGAGCTGCTGAACCCTGATACCTGTCCAGACCGGAACCACTTCACCATATTGAATCAGGTCTGAAACGATTCTTTTTGCGGTATTGATAGGAATGGCAAAGCCGATGCCCTGAGCCTTGGAATAAACGGCGGTGTTGACGCCGATAAGTTCTCCGTTAATATTCAAAAGCGGGCCGCCGCTGTTGCCTGGATTGATTGATGCATCTGTTTGAATAAAATTGTGATATACGACGCCATTGGATCTGATACTTCGATTGATGGCGCTGATAACGCCTGTTGTAACGGTGTGGGAAAAACCAAAGGGGTTCCCAATGGCAATAACGGTTTCCCCGATCATCAAATCCGCGGAATTACCCATGGAAACAGAGGGAATAGGTTGCTGGGTATCGATTTGAAGCACGGCAAGATCAGATTCGGAATCCGATCCTTTTACAAAGGCTTGAAACTCTCTTTCATCATTTAAAATAACCGTAATGTTGCCCGAGGCTTTGATAACATGTGCATTTGTTAAAATAAATCCTTTTTTGCCATCAATGATTACCCCGGAACCTAAGCTGGTGCGTTTAAATTTACGTTCATAACCGGGGTCGAAAAAATCTCTGAAGAAAAAGTCAAAAAAGGAATCTGTGCCATGCCTTGAAAAGGGATGCGGTCTTCGGGTAACTTCATATTCGCTGCTGATATTGACAACAGCGGGGCTGATTTTTCGAACCGCTTGTACCACGGCGTTTTCTCTTGGATATGACTGAGAAAAAACCTTTAAAGGTAAAAATAAAGAAACTAGAAAAAGGAACCCTGCAAAATTCAAAAAAAATAAAGAATTTCTATGATGACCACTAATGTATTTAAATAATAAACTGATCATAAGAAGCAAAAAACAATCTTTGAAAATATTATAAGGAAAAAGAAACAACATATCATGGCAAACTGTACTTATCAAGATATCTTAAATCACATTACCATGCCAAGTCGGTATTTAGGATCAGAGATCAATGCTGTCAAAAAAGACTTCCGCAAAACCTCTTTAAAAATGGCACTTGCTTTTCCGGACCTTTATGAAATAGGAACATCACATTTTGGCATTCAGATTTTATATGCCATACTTAACGCTCATCCTGATATTCTGGCTGAAAGAGTTTTTTGCCCTGCTGTCGATATGCAGCATCGACTCGAGGAAAAAAAAATTCCCCTGCTGTCTCTGGAATCGCAAAAACCATTGAAATTATTCGATATCGTCGGCTTCAGTCTGCTGTATGAGCTCAACTATACCAACATTTTAACGATCCTTAAATTATCGCAAATACCGTTTCTTGCCAGGCAAAGAGATGAGTCGCACCCGCTTATTATTGCCGGAGGTCCCTGCGCCTGCAACCCTGAACCTGTGGCCGGAATTTTCGATGCAATCGTTTTTGGCGACGGTGAAGAAGTCTGCATGCAAATGGCGCGAAAATTTATGGAATGCAAACAAAACGGTATTGGAAAAAAAGATGACATTCTTAAACAATGGTCGGATATCGAAGGTGTATATATTCCATCTTATTTTGAGGATCAGAATGTAAAAATTGGCGATTGCTGCACCATTATTCCCCGACCCCTCTTTGAAAACCGAAAGTCTGTTACCAAAGCATTGGTGACCGATTTAAATCGGGCACCTTTTCCTGAAAACCCTGTGGTTCCGTTTGGAAAGCCGGTTCATGACCGGTTGAGGATGGAAATTGCACGGGGTTGTTCAAGAGGATGCCGGTTTTGTCAGGCAGGAATGATTTATAGGCCGGTGAGGGAAAGAAATTGTGACACTATTATTGGTCTGTTGGAAAAATGCATTCAATCCACCGGATATGAAGACATCTCCCTCATGTCCCTTAGCAGCGGCGATTATTCAGAAATTTCCTGGCTTCTCGAAAATCTGATGTACAGATACCAAAAAAAGCATATCGCCGTTTCGCTGCCTTCTTTCAGAGCCGGTACCTTGACATCATCGCTTATGGAACAAATTAAAAAAGTTCGAAAAACCGGATTTACCATAGCTCCGGAAGCCGGAAGCCAAAGATTACGAAATGTGATCAACAAAAATATAAACGAAGATCAAATTAATAAAACTGTCCATGATGCTGTAAAATTGGGGTGGAAAACCGTTAAGCTCTATTTTATGATCGGACTTCCCACGGAAACCGAAGACGACTTGCGCCAGACAATCCAGTTTATAAAAAATATAAGGAAAATCAAGGGTTTGGAAAAAAGTGGCTTCAATATCAATGCCAGTTTTACTACTTTTATTCCAAAACCCCATACACCCTTTCAGTGGGCTGAACAGATCCCCTTGCAATACTCAAGGGAAATTATTTATCGGATTCAAAAAGAATTCAAAGGCAAAGGTGTTCAAATAAAATGGCAACAACCTGAAACAAGTCAGATAGAGGGCTTGTTTGCAAGAGGAGACCGCCAATTGACCAATTTGCTGATCCATGCTTTTGACAAAGGATGCCGGCTGGATGGCTGGAGTGACCACTTCCATTATGACAAGTGGATTGCAAGTGTTCAGGAGATGGGAATCGATCCTGAATTTTATACAACACGCAAAAGAAATCCCGATGAGCCTTTGCCATGGGATCATATGAATTGTCGGGTGGATAAGCGTTTTTTCAGACAAGAATGGTCTAAAGCAATCGATGGAAAATTAACCCCGGATTGCAGAGATGGGAAATGTCAGATATGTGGGGTCTGTGATTTTCAAAAAACACAGCCTGTTTTTAGCAAGAGCCGGGCTGCGGTGGAAAAAAAAGATGACGTTGTTCAAGTCCCGGAAGAAAAACAGATCAAAAAAATCAGGGTAGTCTATTCAAAAACCGGAAAAGCCAAATACTTCGGACATCTTGAAATGGTTAATATCTTTTTGCGGGCCATTCGAAGAGCAAATATTGCCATAAGCTTTTCCAAAGGATTTCATCCCATGCCTAAAATTTCTTTCGAAGACCCCCTGCCGCTGGGTATGGAAAGTCTTGAAGAACAATTTTTTATGGATGTTGAAAAAGATGTTAAACATGAAAATATTGCACAACTAATGAATTCGAAACTTCCCGAATACCTTAAAATACTGAAATGCGATCTGGTTGAAAAAAACTTAAAAAGCCCGGCAATTGCTGAAGTTACCTATAGCGTTGAGTGGACAAAAGGCACTTTTGCCAAAAACGCCCTGGAAAATTTTCTTGATAGCGCTGAATTCAATATTTTTAGGACAAACAAAAAAGGGAAAACAAGAACCGTAAATTTAAAAAATATCATTGAGATGATTCGCATTCTGGATAACAATAAGCTGTTGCTGACAATTTCTTTTGAGCCCGGAATAAAGTTGAGGCCATCGGAAATCGTAAAACATATTTTCGGCCTTTCTGAAGAAAATATCTGTCAGGCAAAAATTATCAAACAATCGGTTCACAGAAAGGACAAAGATGTTTAAGCAGCTGATTATTAACGATTTCGAACATGAAACAAGGGTTGCACTCGTTGAAGATGGCACTATTGCGGAGCTGTTTATCGAAAGGCATGATGAATCAGATATTGCAGGCAATATTTATAAGGGAAAAGTCCGAAGAGTTCTTCCCGGCATGCAGGCGGCATTTGTGGATATCGGTTTACAGCAGGCGGCTTTTATTTACGTCAATGACCTGTTTTTTGGAAATGCAAATGAATATGAACAGCTTTTTTTAAACGATAAAAAAATAAATGAGCCGGAGAATAACCTTCAAAAAAGCGAACAACATGAGCCTGAAAGCGAACAACATGAGCCTGTATATGCCAGGGCCACATTTCAAATTGAAGATATGATTTGCGAAGGACAGGAAATCATGGTCCAGGTGGCCAAAGCACCCATGGGCACCAAGGGCGCGAGGGTAACCGGTTATGTATCTATTCCCGGAAGATTTCTGGTGTTGCTTCCCAATGCCGAGCATATCGGTGTGTCAAGAAGAATCGAAGACGAAAACGAACGCAAAAGATTGAGAAAACTCATTTATGAGGTCAAAAGCGATGAATTCGGATATATCGTTCGTACTGCTGCAGAGGGGGTTGAACAAGAAAAGCTTTTGACTGAGATGGCTTTTTTGAAAAATATTTGGCAAAATATTAAAAAAAAATACCAGAATGTTTCTCCTGCAACCTTGATTCATAGAGAATTGACCGTAAGTTTAAGGGCGGTCAGAGACCTTTTGACGCATGAAGTGGAAAAACTTATTATCGATTCCTGGCATGGATATGAAACCATTATCTCCTTTTTGGATAATTTTATGCCGGGAATGAAAAGTTCGGTGGAATACTATGACGGTATTGAACCCCTTTTTGATGCATATAATCTGGAAGGAGATATCAGCCGGGCACTGAAAAGAAAGGTGTGGTTGAAATCCGGCGGCTATATTGTTATCGAACAGACCGAAGCCCTTTCAGCCATCGATGTTAATACCGGAAGATTTGTGGGAAAACACAATCTGGAAGAAACCATTTTAAAAACAAACCTGGAAGCCGTCAAAGAAATTGCCTATCAAATCAGGCTAAGGGACCTGGGAGGCATCATTATTATCGATTTTATCGATATGGGAAAAAAACAAAACCAGGAAAAGGTATATAAAGCCCTTAACGAAGCATTGAAAAAAGACAGAAGCAAAACCCACATACTGACCATGTCCGAGCTGGGACTCATCCAGATGACACGGAAACGAATCAAAAAACCCCTGAACCAATTGCTGTGCGAACCCTGTTTTTATTGTGATGGGGAAGGATACCTTATTTCCAAAAAAACCATTTGTTACAATATATACAGGGAGATAATCAGAGACGCTTATGATATAGCTGGCACCAAATGCACACTGAGAGTTAACCCCGAAATTGCCGAACTGTTGCTGGGCGAAGAAAATAGAATCATTGTTAACCTGGAAAAAAAAATAAAAAAACAACTGGTCATTTTTCCAAACAAACAATTTCATATGGAACAGTTTGATTTTTTTGAATCTTTTACAAAATGATAAAAATTTCAATATTGACAGATAAATAGATATATGGTTAATTTGGAAAATTATACTTTCGGATAATAATAAATGGGTTATAATCTGAAAAAAACAGAAAAATACAATACGGTAAAAGGAAATAAAAATGAAACGTACTTTTCAGCCAAGCAGAATCAAAAGGGCCAGAACTCACGGGTTTTTAAAAAGAATGTCCACCAAGCAGGGCCAAAAAGTGATTAAAAGAAGAAGAGCCAAAGGAAGAAAACGACTCAGCGTTTAAAAAGGCAAAACTGATATTATAAAACTACGGTAATTCGATCAAAGACATTTTTCATAGGTAAAACGGGTTGGTCTCACAACAATTCAAAAAACAGGACAGAATCTTAAAGCGTAAAGAATACGTAGAACTATCCGATAAAGGGAAAAAAGTTCACAACCGTCATTTTGTCCTTATTTACTCTGAAAACTCGAAAGAAAAGAGTCGCCTGGGAATTACCGTGACCAAAAAGGTTGGAAAAGCAGTCCAAAGAAATAAAATCAAGCGGTATTGCAGAGAATTTTTCAGACTCAACAGGAGTGCTTTGCCTGAAAACAGAGATATTAACATTGTCGCTAAAAAGCAGTCCATATATCTGGATTCAACAAAGACGTTTCAAACACTTGAGAATTTGTTCAAAAAAATAGATTAACATGGGAACGATAAATCACCTGATTAAAAAAATATCCCTTTTTTTAATCAGGCTATACCAATTGATAATCTCTCCATTAACAGGTTCCAATTGCAGATTTTATCCGAGCTGCTCCGCTTATGCTTACCAGGCAATTAATCTGCACGGTCCTGTCCGGGGAATGATTCTTATGTTAAAACGGCTGTTCAAGTGTCACCCGTTTCATCCCGGTGGATACGACGCTGTGCCGGAAAAAAACAACAAAATCGGCCCGAATAATACCAAAAGCAATGCGCATAAAATTGATTTTCCGGACTAACCACATACTTGAGTACCGTGAACCGATCTTCCTTGTCAGTTAAACCCGCCTGTTATGCTTAAATGTTGGCAAACAACACGTTGTCTTCAGATACACTGTAAATTAGCAAAAGGGAATCCCAATAAAACCAGGAGAATGAAATGGAGCATGCTCGCATATTTATTGCTATCGTACTATCTTTTTTAATATTTATACTTTGGGAAGTATTTTTCGTAGATAGAGGAGATTTAGAAAGATTACCCAGGGAAACTCATACTACCGAGCAGGAGACTGAAGATAAAACGCCCCGGGATTTTACTTTTCAAATAGAAGAAGAACTCAAAAAGTCTATGGATGAGCAGATACATGGAATTGAGGATTACGAAATCCGTGCGACCATAATCGATACACCTCTATATACGGTGAGTATTTCAGAAAAAGGAGCAACCTTTCAAAGTTTTACTTTGAAAAATTACAGGGAAAGCGTTGACGAGAATGCCCCTCTAAAAGAATTGATTTCTAAGGAAATTGGAAACGGCAGCTTGCAGTGCTCCTTTCAAAACAACAGTATCCAGGGCCTCAATGATGCGATTTTTGTAAGTAAGGCTGCCGGTGAAACCATAAGGGTATATAACCAAACAGAAACCATTACCTACCAATGGTTATCGCCGGAGGGGGTTATTTTTGAAAAAGAGTACATCTTTTCGCCTGACACCTACCTGATAACCATGGTGGTTCGTGTGAAAAACAGTTCTGAAAGAGATATTGTGGACCAGCTGAAAGTTACTTTGGTAAATCAAATGGAGCCAGGCACCACTTATTACGGTTTTGTGGGCCCCAGTGGATTGATCGACGGCAAAGTTCACAAGGTAAAACTTGGCGACATAAAAAAGGAACCGGTTAATTCAGGAAGAATAAAATGGGTCGGCCTCGAAACCATTTATTTTATGAACAGCATTGTTCCAAAAGAGGTGAAAAACGCTGAAATGCTTCTGCAGGATGCAGGCGGCAGAATAGTCTACAACAGCTATCGTGAACCCCTGATTAACATGGAAAAGGGGAGTGTTAGCACTTTTGAATACGATGTTTTTTTTGGGCCTAAAAACATGAGGCTTTTAAGCCAAATGAATAACGGACTTGATAAATCAATCAATTTCGGAATGTTTGATTTTATCGCCAAACCCTGTCTGTGGTTGATGAATTTCATCCATGACTACATTCCCAATTACGGTATTGCTATCATCCTCCTGACCTTTGTTGTCAAAATCATTCTCTGGCCGCTGGGCAACAAAAGTTATAAGTCCATGAATGAAATGAAAAAACTGGCGCCATTGATGAATGAAATTAAAGAAAAGTATAAAGATGACAAAAAAAAGGTGAATCAGGAAGTCATGGGACTGTATAAAACCTATAAGGTCAATCCTCTGGGAGGGTGCCTTCCCATGGTTTTACAAATACCGGTCTTTTTCGCTTTATACAGAATGCTATATGAAGCCATAGAGCTTAGGCACGCCCCTTTTGTATTGTGGATCAATGATCTTTCGGCACCTGACAGACTCTTTAATTTGGATATTTATATTCCACTGATGCAACCGCCTTATGGAATACCGGTGCTGACACTGATTATGGGCGCCAGCATGTTTCTTCAGCAAAAGATGGCCCCTGCTCCTGTTGATCCGACTCAGGCAAAACTAATGATGTTCATGCCAATTCTTTTTACGTTTATTTTTATCAATTTCTCATCAGGACTTGTCTTATACTGGCTCGTTAACAACCTTCTGTCCATGGGTCAACAATACTACGTTTCGCAAAAGAAAGGATAATGACGGAGGTTTTCATGACATCAGGGTTGGAATTCGAAGGAAAAAATATTGAAAATGCCATTAAAAAAGCATGTGAAAAATTAAAAGTCAAAGAGGAAAAGCTTAAATACGACGTTATTTCCTACGGGTCAACCGGGATATTCGGCCTTGTTGGAACCAAAAAGGCAAAGATCAGGGTGACCTCGCCGCGTCAATTAAAAACCAGAAAACATGAAAATAACAGCAGCAATATAAAATCTTCCCTTATTTTGGAAGAACAGGATAAAACCGAAATTTCTGCTATGATCGAGGAATCATTCGGAGAAAACAACTTAGCGTTGAAAAACAACGAAGAAATAGGTGGCATTGTCGCAGAGTTGAAAGAAGAAAAAGTTGAAATTTCCTCTGAGAAAGCCCAGGATAATTTACAAAATAACGCACATGCTTTAATCGCCGGCGAAGAAGTACTCCAAAAAATTATCGACCTTATTACCACCGGCGCCGGAATTGAGACCCGACTGGAAAAAAACAAGATTAAATATCACGTCAATGGTGGAAATTCAGCCGTACTTATCGGAAAAAAGGGACAAACCCTTGAAGCCATTCAATACATCGTTGAAAAAATAGTCAATAAAACGAGTCAGCAAAAAGTGATGGTTCATGTAGATGTGGAAAATTACCTCGAAAACAGGCGGCTCAACCTGGAAAAATTGTCTGCAAAGCTTGCCGAAAAAGCCAAAAGAGTGGGCAGGCCTGTGACCATAGGACAAATGAACGCACACGACCGTAGGGTTGTACATCTTCTTTTAAAAGATGACTCAGGTGTCAGAACACAAAGTATCGGAAATGGTTTTTATCGAAAACTTGTGATTTTCCCTAAAAAAAATAAAAAATAATTTTTTAACTCTTGTCGATTCCATGCGGCGCAGAGCATCTTCATTAAAAGGGATGTATGTCAAATTTGCAAAAAACAGAAACATCATTTCACTGCCAATACCGGGATTTCGACCCTAGCTTCAACGACACCATTGTAGCCATTGCGACTCCCCCCGGAAAAGGGGGTATAGGCATAATCCGTATATCCGGAAAAAACGCGCTTGTTATCGTTCAAAACATTTTCATACCCGTTAAAAATAAGCATAAGAAATTTAAAATCGAAAGTCACCGGATATACTATGGAAAAATCGTTGATCCCATAAAAAAAAAGATTACCATTGACGAGGTTCTCTTGCTGCCCATGATAGCCCCGAGATCTTATACCAAAGAAGATGTGGTAGAAATTCATGCCCATTCGGGATATGCAGTGCTGGAAAAAATTTTGAACATCATCTTGCAGCAGCACGCAAGAATCGCTGAACCCGGAGAGTTTACCAAGCGGGCTTTTTTAAACGGAAGACTCGATCTGACCCAGGCTGAGGCGGTCATTGACTTGATCAATGCCGAAACCGAAAGCGCAAGAAAAATTGCTTCATGCCAGCTGGAAGGTAGGCTGAAAGATAAACTGCGGCATATTCAAGACAATATTTTAAAATCCCTGGCGGAAATTGAAGCACAAATAGAATTTTCCGATGACCAGGGAGAGGACTATATCGAAAAAAAATTCTGGATTGAATATATTTACGAGCCCTTAAAAAACCTTGAAAAAAGTGCATATACAGGACAAATATTAAAAGATGGCATTCGGATTGCGTTGGCAGGAAAACCCAATGTGGGCAAAAGCAGTATTATGAACAGACTGTTGTGCCAGGAAAGATCAATCGTTACTCCATTTCCAGGCACCACAAGAGATCATATCGAGGAAAGTTTCAATATACAGGGAATAAAAGTCCGGCTTATTGATACCGCCGGAATACGAGATAGCAGAAATCCCGTGGAAATTATCGGGATCCAAAAAACCCGGGAAAAAATCCAAAATGCAGACCTGATTCTTATGGTATACGATATTTCCCGTAAGCCTGGTCCGGAAGATTTTGCCATTTTTAAGAGTATCAGGGAAAAGAAGAAAATTTTGGTGTTTAATAAAAAAGATCTCATTGAAAATGAGCAGGTAGAAGAAATGCCGGAAGAATGGCGAAAGGAGGAAAAGGTCATTATTTCCGCCTTGAAAGACAAATCCATGGATGCACTTAGAGCTCAGATAATTCGCAGTGTAATCACAGAAGGATTTAATGATGAGTCAAAAGAAATTATTGTTTCCAATGTTCGTCAAAAACAAAACATTGAAAATGCCTCAAAAGCCATTGAAAACGCAATGAGATGCTATGACAGTAATGGGCCCATGGAAATTGTGGCTTTTGAGTTTCAGGAAGCAAAAAAAGAAATTGATCAGGCCCTGGGCGTGGATATCAGTGAAGATATTCTCGATAGGGTGTTTAAAAACTTTTGTATCGGAAAGTAATGTTTCACGTGAAACATTACTTTTTATTACCCCCATATTTAGTGGAAAAAAAAGGAGTCATTGGTGGATATGGAATTAAGCATGTTTTTTGATAAGTATAAAAAGTTGGTTGCACTGGCGGACAGGGTTTTTGAGGAGATGAAAATAAAATATCCGGATTGTGTCAAATGTAAGATTGAGTGTTCGGATTGTTGCCATGCTTTGTTTGATGTTGGTTTTGCAGAAGCGCTTTATATCAATAAAAAGTTCAGAGAAAAATTTAATGGGGCTGAATTGGAAAATTTACTCGAAAAAGCCAACCGTGCAGACCGAATGATTACTAAATTAAAAAAAGGCGCTTACAAGGAACTCAAGGAGGGAAAAGATGAAGTAATCATTCTTGAAAAAATGGCAGAGCAGAGGGTTCGCTGTCCCATGCTCAATGATTCTGATCAATGTGACATTTACGAATTTCGTCCCATTACCTGCAGATTGTATGGTATTCCTACGGCTATTGCAGGAAAAGGACATACTTGCGGATTATCCGGGTTTGTCAAAGGGAACAATTACCCTACAGTCAACCTTGATGCTATCCATAAAGCGCTGTATGATATTTCGGCTCAAATTACCACACACATTGGATCAAGATACAGCGGACTGCCAGAATTGCTTGTGCCTCTTTCCATGGCTTTGATAACAATACATGACGATGAATACTTGGGAATAGAAAGTACAGAAGCAAAAAATGAAAAAATAAAGAAGTAAGGAGATAAAAAATGTCGAAATCAATTTCTGACGATGAAGCCAGAAAAAAAGCGATTTTTGATGCCATGTCTCCCAGGCGGCAAAAATTTATTCAAAAAAAAGGGTATGAAAACTGGAATCCGTTCGAAGAACCCAAAGACCCCATTGATATTCGAAAGGATGGAACCAACAGAACAACCCAAATGCTTATTGGTGAATTTTTGCAGTCAAAAAAATCCAAAGAATACAGCAGTGCCTATCAAAGAGGGGTTATTGAAATGGCAGTGGGTATTATCAATAACGACGATCGATTTATCGGCATGTATGAGTTTGCCATATGGCATCAAAATTTGCTGAAAAAAGAAACGTTACTTTAAATCAATATTCACTTTTTGTGTGATAAATGGAGAGAAAAGGTAGCCAAGCATGAATAAAAACGCAACGTGTCCAAAAAACTCTGTAAAAACGAATACGAGAAGAAAAATAATACTGGACCATGTAAACCATGGATGTTGATCCATGAAACGTCCGACATGTAGATATCGGATGGAATAAAAATTCATCATAACTGCGATAAAAACCATCCAGAAAAAACAAAAATGCCCCCATAGTGCAGACAAGTCGTTTTCGACAAAGCTTTGATTGAAAATAACCATGGGAGCCGTTACAAGCAAAGCGGCTGCAGGAGTAGGCAATCCCTTGAAGAAGCCGGGTATGGGATTTTTATCGATGGTAAAATAAATAAGCCGTATAATCCCCAGAATCGCATAAAACACAGCGACAAGCCCCAATGGTAGAATAAATCGTATATCATTTGCATGTTCTGAAAAAACAATATAGAAAATCCATGCGGGACAAATACAAAAGCTGATGGCATCAGCGATATCATCCAAAATGGCGCCCAGGGTAATATTGGCGGTATTGCCCTGGGCCTTTGGGGGTTGGGTCAATCCAAGTTTTCTTGCCAGGGCTCCATCAAGTTTATCAAAAAAGGCAGCACCCATCAAAATTAAATAGGCTTCCTGTAGTCTTCCCTGATAGACAAAAAATACCGAGAGCAATCCCATGATGGCATTCATGACAGTAAGGGTGTTGGGGAAAAAGGACAAAATCCGGTTTCGAAGAAGATCATTTTCAAAGCAGAGTTCATCCAGGCACAGGCTGCCGTATTTTTTACAATACCGGGCGATAGAGCCGAAGTTGATCACAAGAAAGACAATTTCTATAACAAAAAGAAGCCTTAAAGAAATATTGCCGATCCAGGAAATCCATCCTGAAAACATCATTTGTGAGACTTCAGGAATATAAAACGCGTGGGCATATAAAATGGCTGCAACCGGAGCTGCAACCAGAATTCTCAGGCGGCTCAGTTCGTTGTGAGCCGGAGGTTCACCTTTTCGGATTGAGAAGTTGCGCATAAAATGGGCAAAATTGTCTCTGACCAATACCGTAATACAAAGGATTAATACAAAAATGGCATGAAGCTGTTCTCCCTTGGAAATGTCTGCGGCCATATGCTGGAGTCGCCACATCTCTCCAACAGCAACCAGGGGAAAGATGATCGAATAAATCAGTTTATCCATAACCCGGTCGGCAAGATGGGTCAGTGCCGGAATTTGTTCGAACCGGGATGTAATCCAGACGCCGGAAATATCGAAGGCCATGGAAATGAACAGAAAACAAACCCCCAACATATAGATGACCGGATCTTTGGTCCACATGACAGCCAATGCACACAGTAACCCGGCAAATATGAGCGGAACCCGTCCATAAATAAAAATGGTGGACAAACGATTTGATTTGTTTTTATCCATAGCTCAGCATTACCAACACTATTGGAAGTTCTCCATTTAGTTTCACCAGGTTCATTGAGAAAATTCGATAAATTTTTATTGCCTTGTCCAAATAAAGTACCCGTTTTTATCAGGAATAATGATTTTTTTTTCCAATAAATAATTGATGGTTGAATGGGGGTTATACAGTCCGACCCTTTCAGCAAATTCAAGAAGATCAGTCAAACTAAAGGGTTGTTCGAGACGATCTACGAGCACCTTGTATTGCCGGATAGTTTCAGACTCTTCATCCAGGACAGGTGCTTGGAAGGCAGTACTTTCCCTGGGCGGGGTTATGTATTTCTTGCGGTGGATGTCTTTGTCTTTTCCGATATTTTCCCAGAAATCTATTATCTTATGTAATTGGGAAATGCATAGAGACAACAGGATTAACCCTATAAAAACAATACTGACTCCCATAAGAGCAATTGCCCATCCATCGTTTGCGGAAATATTTTCAAGTCCGTTCAAATTTACCCTCCTTCATATGTCAAATTTATAGCTTGCGCCTCATATTGAATTTGTCACTGGGTTAAAGGTGTCCTTGCGGTTGCAATGGAGTTGATTTCTTTCATAATTTTATCGCTTAAAGCCGAATCGCTTTGAAGCAGCTGGTAAAAGTCTTTACCGGGGATTGTCAAGACCTCTGAATCGGTAAGTGCCACTATGGTTCCTTTGTATACAAAAGGAGGAATAAGTGCGGACCACCCCATAATATCTCCTTTGTTATGAAGCGTTATCGCCTTTCCTTTTTCAAAAGAAATCATGAAATTTCCCCTGATGATGATAAAAAAAGTGGTGGCAGTTTTTCCTTTTTGGGTCAGGGTTTCCCCCTCCTTAACTTTTATTGGATGAACCATATCTGAAATTTTTTTCAGTTCATCTTTGGCCATAGTCGAAAAAATTCCGATAGATTCGAGAAGCTCAAGGCTTGATGCCATCAATAGTCCTTTCTTTTCCATTTAAAGGGCCGCATTTTCAGGTTTTGAATCCACTTGATGCCGGTTAAAAAATAACAGGGTCCATTTTCTTTAACCTTTTATATCTTGTCAATAGAAAATAAGATATAGTGAGGCTAAAGTGATGCCCTTACATGGTCTTTAAGTATTCTTCCCATTCCATGGGAAGAAGTTGTTTTTTTCGGGTATTGCATGTTTTGCAGCATGGCACCACGTTTCCCTTTGTACTCATTCCTCCCCTCGAAATTGGTACGATATGATCCATTGTCAGTTTTTTGGGGGCGAGGGATTTTTTACAGTAGTAGCACAAGCCCTTGTCGATTTTTCGTTTCCACCACTGGGTTGCTCTCAGAAGGCGAGCCTTATTTTTTTCCCGCTTTATGTGTTCGCTGTCGATATAAAAGTCCGACGGATCCATAAAAGTTAGCCTCTAACATTTTCTTTAGGATATGGATATGATTTTATTGCCACGTCCCGGACTCCTTAAAGGGTGTCGATTTCAAGACAACGACGGTAACCTAATGACGCAAGCCATTGATTAATCGCTCGGATAAGAATTTTATAAAAAGCTTCAGACCCCCCTAAACCTCTTCGGCCGAAAAAATAATTGATTTCAAGGATGTATGGCTTTTTAGAAAGGGATGAAAAAATAATATCAATTCCGGCAAGATTGATTTTTGTTTTTTGTAAAAAGGGTTTAACGAATCGTTCTGCTGTTTGCCTGAGTTGAGGATCCGATAGATAATCGATGCTGGAGCCGGAAGCCAATCCGGTTTTGAATTTGTTTGGATCCTTTTGGGTGCGCCAGTACGAATACAGGTTGTTGCCGACTACCACAGTACGCATGGATTTTGCGTCTGAGGGGATATATTCCTGAATTAAAAACCCTTTTTGACCGGAAATTTCATAACGTCGTGCCTTTGTGATTACAAATGAAAGATCGGAAAGCGAACGGATCAAAAAAACCATATCTCCCTCACCTCCCCAGTCGAATTTGAAAACAAATGGAAATGCCAAGGGTAAGTCTTTTTCGGAAATTTTATAACGTGAAAAAAAAGCCTTCAGGTTGTCAAAACAAACGGTTTTTGGGTGGCTGATTCCCATGATTTGAAACAGTTCAATCTGTGCCAGTTTACCGGGAAAACAAAACCGCATATCAAAGTTGGGAAATACATGGCGACAGCTGTATCGTGCCATTTCATAGAGTTTTTTTGAGCATCCCTGAGGCAAAATGACCACATGGGCACATTTAATGGCCTCCAAATCGCTCTTGTCAGGGTTTCTTCCCGCACACAAAATATTTTTATCTGCCGGGATAAGCGGATGAAAAGATAAGATCATCAGTATCCAAGCTTTCTGAGAGCCCTGGTATCTTTGCTCCAATTTTTTTGTACCCGCACAAATAAATGAAGAAAAACCGGGTGTCCGAGAAATTTTTCAATGTCTTTTCTGGAATCCTGACCAATAGTTTTTAACATCTGACCTTTTTTGCCGATGATTATCCCTTTCTGCGAATCTTTTTCAACGTGAATTTTGGCGTGAATAATGGATAAATTATCCTTTTCTTCAAATTTTTCAATGGTCACTGCAATGGCATAAGGAATTTCTTCACCGGTAAGCCGAAATACTTTTTCCCTGATGATCTCTGCGACAATAAACCGCATGGGCATATCGGTGAGCGTGTCTTCAGAAAAAAAAGGAGGACCCGAAGGAAGTACTTTAAAAAAGGCACGGACAAGCTTGTCGATACCTAAACCCTGTTTTGCAGATATAGGGATGATGTCCTGGAAAACGCCCATTTTTTTCCACCGATTCAATTCGGTTTCAATATGCCCAGCTTTGGATTTGTCGATTTTATTAAGGGCAGCGATTATGGGCTTTTTTATTGAGGATAATTTTTCCATTAAAATTTTTTCAGAAACCGTATCAGGCTTGCTGATGTCGGCAACAAAAAGAATCAGGTCGGCATCGGCAATGGATGACACAGCGGCCTCGACCATTTTCTTATTAAAGAGATCTTTTGCTGCATGTACGCCCGGCGTATCTAAGAAAACGATCTGTGCATCGGGCATGTGAAAAACACCAAGAATTTTGTTTCGCGTGGTTTGGGGTTTTCGTGAGGTAATGGAAATTTTTTCCCCCAGCAGACGATTGAGCAAAGTTGACTTTCCGACATTAGGGGCACCAAGGATTGCGGCAAAGCCGGATTTGAAATTATCCAATGAATTTGTCACGTCACATCCTTCGGGATTGCAAGGAAAAGAATCTTTTCCATTGTTTTCAAGATACGTTCTTTTCCTTGTAGGTTTTTGGCGGAAAACAAAAACAGATTCTCCTTGTTGATAAAAAGTGATTTTGAATACAAGGATAGCTGTGCGATTTGTTTGTTTCTTGATAGCTTATCGGCTTTGGTTAACACCAGGATGGTTTGAAGATTGAGTTGATGGAACAAATATAATAATTTTTTTTCCTCTTCTTTGGGTGTCCTTCGAATATCCATCAAAAGTACCACGGCCCTTAAATTTTTACGATTAAAAAGATAACTTTCCACCATGGGGCCCCATTGTTTTTTTATTTTAACGGGTACCCTGGCGTATCCGTAACCAGGTAGATCCACAAAATAAAAGGATTCATTAATGATGAAAAAATTAATCAACTGGGTTCGTCCGGGAGTACGACTGGTTTTTACCAATTGTTTCCGGTTGAGCAATGAATTGATCAAAGAAGATTTTCCAACATTAGAGCGACCGGCAAAGGCAATTTCCGGAAAAATAGGTTCAGGATATTGATCAGGTTTGACTGCGCTTTTGACAAATATTGCAGATTTTATAATCATAGAGGTGTTTTTTTACCCGTCATGTAAGTTCGTTTAAATACTTTTCAATTCTATGGAGACCTTCTGCAATATTTTCCATAGAATTGGCATAGGAAAATCGAAGATAACCCTCCCCGTTTTTTCCGAAATCTATTCCAGGGGACACTCCAACGTGGGCTTTTTGTAAAATATCAAAGGCCAGTTGGTAGGAGTTGCCGGATATGTGTTTGGCATTGGCAAAAACATAAAACGCTCCGGTAGGTTCAACGGTGATTCCAAATCCCATGTTTTTAAGCCGGTCGATCATAAATCGGCGCCTTTGGTTGTAGGTATCTTTCATGTTTTGAATATCTCGGTGAGCTTCTTTCAGGGCGGCAATGCCTGCTTTTTGAACCACAGAATTAGCGGAAATGAAAAAATTTTGCTGGATTTTCTGCATGGGCCTGATAAATGTTTTCGGTGCAATAACGTATCCGAGGCGAAGACCGGTCATTGCGTATAATTTTGAAAAACCGTTTAAAACAAAAGCATGATCGGTAAATTCCAAAATGGAATGCTCTTTTCCTTCGTAAACCAAACCGTGATAAATTTCATCGGAAAGAATATAAGGGGAAAATTCGGCTATCTGAGCCATCCGCTCTGCGGATAAAAGATTGCCTGTGGGATTGGATGGAGAGTTGATGAAAATGGCTTTGGTCTTTTGATTGATTTTTTCTTTGATAGCATCCGGGTCAAACTGAAAACCATTTTTTTCAAACACGTTAACTGTTACAGGATGTGCATCCAGAAATTTGATAAAATTGGGATAACACGCGTAATAAGGATCTGAAATGATGACCTGGTCGCCTTTTTCAAGTAATGCCGAAAACATGATAAAAATTGCCGGCGAAGTGCCCGAACAGACAATGATCTGATCCGGGGAAATATTTACGCAATATTTTTGAGCGTAGTGTTCGCATATAGCTTCTCTGAGTTCAAGGATACCCAAACTGTGGGTATAGTGAGTATGGCCTTCCTCCATAGCTTCCCAAATGGCCCTTTTGATACAAGGCGGCGTATCAAAATCGGGTTCTCCCACCTCCAGATGTATTATGTCCATGCCCATCTTCTCAAGTTCATGAGCTTTTTCCAGGACATCCATGACAATAAATGAGGAAAAATCTTTTAATCTGCTTACAGTCATTGTGCTACCCTTATTATTTGTAAACTTTTTTCGGATCAAATACAGGCTCACCCACAATGCTGATTTCGTTATCCTCAATTTTTTTGAAAAAACAACCGGCATATCCCGTATGGCAGGCAGCGCCGCCGATTTGTTCAACTTTCAGCAAAACTGTATCGTTGTCACAATCGGTAAATATTTCCTTGACTATTTGAAAATGACCTGAGGTTTCTCCTTTAATCCATAACCCTTTGCGGGAACGGCTGTAAAAAGTCGCTTTTTTAGTGGATAGCGTATGAAGAAAAGCCTCTTTGGTCATAAACGCCAGCATCAAGACATCGCCGGATTTGTGGTCCTGGACGATGGCAGGAATAAGGCCATCCATTTTATCAAAATTTAGATCCACCATTTTTTATTGCTCCATTTCGCATATGTCGCGGTTTAGGTATCTGGCAATATTAGTAGCTTCTCAAAAAGTTCGGGTAAGGGACAAGGCAAAAACTAAAACATCGAGTACAATTATTATTTTTTCCAGTCAACCTTAATATATTGGCAAATCTTGCTCAACGTTGTCAATTTTGCTAATGATATAAAATAAAATATTGCTTAGTGCATTAATAGGAATTGGCAGAAACAAAATATTTGTTTATTTTGCCAAAACCTCGAAAAAAATAAAGAATATTTAAAACCAAGGATGTTCATTGATGTCAAACAAGAAAAAAACCAAAAATGCCATAATTAAAAAAAGGTCAAAAAGAAAAACCGGAAACTTTTTTTCACTGATGTTACGCATTTGTATTTTAGGAGGAGTACTCTTTTTGGTGGGATCACTTCTGTTTTTGGTCGGGGGTTACATGTATTTCAGCCAGGATCTTCCTAAAATAACTTCCTTAAAAGATTATAACCCGCCTGTTGTCACCACCTTTTATTCCAGTGACAATCAAAAAATTGGAGAGTTTTTCAATGAGCGAAGGGTGGTGGTTTCTCTTTCTCAGATGCCTGCCAGGTTAAAAAATGCTTTTGTTGCGGCAGAAGATGATCGGTTCTATCAGCATAAAGGAGTTGATCTATTGGGTATTTTTAGGGCTTTTTTAAAAAATCTGGAAGCAGGCTCAATTGTACAGGGGGGAAGTACCATTACGCAGCAGGTGACCAAGTCTTTTTTTCTGTCTCCTGAAAAAAGTTTTGAAAGAAAGATAAAAGAGGCGATTCTGGCATATAGGATCGACAAAACTTTTAGCAAAGATGAGATACTTTTTCTTTATTTGAATCAAATTTATCTTGGAAATGGTGTGTATGGGGTGCAAGCCGCTTCACAAAGTTATTTTGGTAAAGATGTGCAGGAACTGACTTTGGCAGAGTGTGCCATTTTAGCAGGTCTTCCCCCGGCCCCCAGCAGATATTCTCCAGCCAGACATCCGGAAAGAGCCCGAAACCGGCAAATATACGTGTTAAACCGGATGGTTGCCGAAGGATATATTACCAACGTGGAAGCAACGGAAGCATTAAACCAGCCGTGGGAAATACAGTCCCGAAGAAATTTATTCATGGAAGTAGCCCCTTACTACACTGAATATGTTCGGCAGTACGTCGAAAAAAAATACGGCCGGGATCTTTTATATAATGGGGGCCTGAAGGTTTATACGGCCGTTGATTTAAAGATTCAAAACAGTGCAAGAGAAGAAATGGAAAGGGGGTTAAGGGAGCTGGATAAGCGACAGGGGTACAGAGGTCCAAAAAAACAACTCTTAGCGGCGGAAATTGAAACGTTTAGCCGACAACTTGAAAAAAGATTTAAAAATGACCCGTTAGAAAAAAACAAAATTGTTGAGGGGATTGTTGTCCGTATCGATGACTCTAAAAAGGAAACTATCGTGAAAATGGGTGAGCACAAAGGGGTCGTCACCTTTCAAAACATGAAATGGGCCATAAGATCAAATCCCAATATGACCCGTTTAAAAACCCCTTTAGATAGACCTGGGCAGGTATTCAACGTTGGGGATGTCATAGATGTCAAAATCCTCGAAAAAGATACGCAAAACACTGTCTGGCAATTGGCGCTGGAACAGCAACCGGAGGTCCAGGGGGCTTTACTGTGTGTCGAGGCTGGCACTGGCCTTGTCAAGGCCATGGAGGGCGGAAGAGATTTTAGGCAAAGTCAATTTAACAGGGCCGTTCAATCGAGGCGGCAGCCCGGAAGCGCCTTTAAGCCCTTCGTATATGCTGCAGCCCTTGATAAAGGCTATACAACTGCATCGGTCATTTTAGATACCGCCGTTGTTTATGAGGATAAAGAACAAGACTATATCTGGAAACCGAAAAATTACAGCAGAAGGTTTTATGGTCCTACCTTCTTTCGGGAAGCGCTCGCCCAGTCAAGAAACCTTGTCACCATAAAAATACTCAGAGATATTGGTGTTGATTATGCCATTAATTATGCAAAAAAATTGAAAATCGAATCTCCCCTAAGCAGAGATTTATCCCTTGCCCTGGGATCTTCCGGCGTATCTCTTCTGGAGATGGTCAATGCATTTTCAATTTTTACGAATATGGGTTCTTACATACCCCCTGTATTTGTCACTAAAATAGTCGACAGAAATGGAAATATTCTGGAAGAGGCCGAAGTTCAAAAGGAAGAGGTTATTGAAAAAAGCACAGCCTATCTGATAACAAGCCTTCTTGAAAGTGTCGTGCAAGAAGGAACCGGAAAAAGTGTCAGAGGATTGAACCGTCCGGTTGCAGGGAAAACAGGAACGACCAATGATTTAAAGGATGCCTGGTTTGTGGGTTATACCTCTGAGTACATTACAGGCGCATGGGTTGGTTTTGATGATGGTACTTCCCTGGGTAGAGGAGAAACCGGGGCAAGAGCAGCTGCCCCGATCTGGCTGGGATTTATGCGCCGGATTCTTGATGGTAAACCCGTCAAAATCTTTCAGGTGCCCGATGATGTTGTTTTTGCCAGAATAGATGCCGAAACCGGTTTATTGCCCCGTCCGGAAAGTCAAAAAACATTCTTTGAATGTTTCAAACAAGGGACAGTTCCTACCCAATACACTGCTGAAAAGGATACAGTGGTAGGTTACGATGATTTTTTTAGAACAAATATGTAAATATTCTTTATGTTTGCTTCAAGTATAAAAATTTAAAAGGGTTACACAAAATGAGCAAAAGGTCAGGCCGGACTTACATCTCCAAGCCCTGGCAAAAAGATGAAGCGCCGGGAAGCATAGAATCTTTTGTGAAAAAATTGCAGTCCGAAGGCGTAGATGCAGGTAGGAAAGCCGCTGAAAAAATTAAAGGCGATGCAAAGCAGGAGGCGGAAAAAATAATCGCCCAGGCAGAAGCCGAAGCAGAACGAATTGTTGCCAAGGCCAAAAATGAAGCGGACAAATATTTTTCCCGCATGCAAACCGAATTAGATCTTGCTGTTCGAGATGCGATCCTGAAACTTCGCGAGACCATTGGACAAATACTCTCTGCGATGCTTACCCGAAAAATTGAAAAACATCTCTCCAACCCAGATTTTCTCGGCAAGATCATAAAAGAGGTTATCATGGTGTATGCCAAGGCGGATGCGGCTCAACAGCCCTTTATGAAAGTTGATATTTCCGGCAAAATGGGCGATAAGCTCGGAGATGACATCCTCAATGACCTGTTTGCACATTTAAATGAAGAACAGGAAAAGATAGCGCTACAAGCCACCCTTTCCAAGGCGGGATTCGAATATACAATAGATGGTGCCACTGTCGATGTGAGCCCTGATTCTGTTTCTGAAGTGGTCTTGGAAATGGTTCGCCCCGCTCTTCAGGAAATTATTGACAGAGTTGTCGATTAAATTATTAAAAAGGGAGAGATGAAGCGGTATTTTTATCTTTTATGTGTTCTTCGCCAATTAAAAGCATTTGATGATTCGCCACCTGTTAGCAAGCAAGCGTTTTTATCACTTGTGGAAGAATCCCTTGGACCGACGGACATGGTTGGGGCGCTTCTATTAAGTGATGACCTGCTGCAGCGAGAGGCTGTTATCTCCGGTGAAATCAGGTCGGATCAAACGAATCTGACCGTTCTTTCCACCAGACAGGCAAAATTAGAGGAACCCCTGCCTGACTACCTGGCTTCCGAGCAGGAAAATGACGATGCATCCACGGATAAACTGATTGCAGGTGACCCGGTTTGGCGAAATTATTTTTATCATGTTTTAAAAATCGCTAAAAATAAAAACTCGCATTTTCTGAAGGCCTGGGTTCAATTCGAGGTTGGGCTTCGCAATGCTCTGGCCAGGGTCAGGGCCAGTAGGCTGAAACTTGATCCCCTGTTGTATTTGGTGGCTCCTGAGTTGGAAGATCCGGATAGTACATTTGAAAACATAGTGGCAGAGTGGAGTGAAACATCGAGTCCTCTCGAAGGGGTTAAGGTTTTGGACAGGGCTCGATGGAACTGGCTGACGGAACACGAACAATGGTATAGTTTTGGCGGTGACGAAATAGCTTCATATACGGCCAAACTGATGATTCTTCATAGATGGCGAAGCATTAGAGGAAGTGAACATAAGGAGATCGGCAGTAAATGAAATCAATTGCGAGGAAACAGACGGGGTGAAAGGACAAATTGTTTCTGTATTCGGGAATATGATTATCGCAGAGACTTCCGGACGGGTTGTCAAAAACGCCACCGGATACTGTAATCGCTCTGATGGGGCCAGGCTCTTAGGTGAGGTTATCCGGGTACGGGGCAACATGGCCGATCTTCAGGTTTTCGAAGAAACCAGAGGATTAAGAGTCGGGGATATGGTAGATTTTGAGGAAAAGATGGTTTCCGCAGTTTTGGGACCAGGTCTTCACGGACAAATCTATGACGGGCTTCAAAATCCTCTGACGCAGTTTGCGAAACAAGCCGGGTACTTTCTTGAACCGGGTACATCTCTATATCCTTTGGATATTGAGCGTAAATGGGAATGGAAACCTGCGGTTAAAGCCGGAGATACGGTTTTTGCCGGGGATACATTGGGAATTGTCCCGGAAAGCATTTTCAGGCATCCTATTATGGTACCCTTCAGGTGGTCGGGAGAGTTAAAGACAGAATGGATTGCAGAGGCCGGAGAGTACAACATTAAGGAAAATATTGCCAAACTGAGCGATTCCGAAGGGCGGCGGCGAGATGTAAAAATGCACCAGGAGTGGCCGGTTAAAAGGCCTTTGTGCATTGCAAAAAAACGGCTGATACCTTCGGAGCCTCTGGTTACCCGAATACGAATCATAGATTCCCTTTTCCCCGTTTCACTGGGAGGGACTTATTGTATTCCCGGTCCCTTTGGTGCTGGCAAAACTGTACTTCAGCAGATTACCTCCAGACATGCAGAAATAGATATTGTTGTTTTTACAGCCTGTGGGGAACGTGCCGGTGAAATCGTGGATACTATCCGCGATTTTCCGAAGTTGGACGACCCACGTACTGGCAGAAGCCTGATGGAAAGAACCATCATTGTTTGCAACACCTCAGCAATGCCTGTGGCAGCTAGGGAGGCTTCGGTATATACCGGCATCACACTGGCAGAATACTACCGTCAAGCCGACTTGCACGTTCTTTTTTTGGCTGATTCCACCAGTCGATGGGCACAGGCCATGAGAGAAATATCCGGACGGCTTGAGGAAATTCCGGGAGAGGAGGCTTTCCCCTCCTATCTGGAAAGTCGGATTGCCGGGTTTTACGAGCGAGCCGGCCTTATACAGCTCAGAGACAAACAACATGCATCTGTAACCATCGGAGGCACTGTCAGTCCGGCAGGAGGAAACTTTGATGAACCTGTTACTCAGGCGACGCTGAAAGTTGTGGGTACATTTCATGCTCTCAGCCGTGAGCGAAGTGATGCACGACGTTATCCGGCCATTGATCCTCTGGAAAGCTGGAGTAAATATAGCAGCATTATTGAACCGGAAAAAGTTCACCGGATCAAATCCCTTCTTCAACGGGGTGACCAGGTTAGACAAATGATGACGGTTGTCGGAGAAGAAGGGACCACGATCGAAGATTTTACCATCATGCTCAAAAGTGAGTTCGTTGATTCATCCTATTTACAGCAAAACGCCTTTGACGGAGTTGACGGCGCTACTTCCCGGGAAAGACAACAATTCGTTTTTGAAAAGATCCTCGAGGTAATTGATCTTGACTTCAATTTCAGGGAAAAAGAGGAAGGTAGAAGTATCATGATGAAAATAGGAAATCTTTTCAGGGACTTAAATTATGCTCCCTGGGAGCCGAAAGTTATCGGTGGTTTTGAAAACAGGGCATCGGGTAATGATTACCAGAAGAAAGAAAAACAGAGCCTTACCAATAATATCCCTCAACCAATTCCAAATGGCCGCAAGGATTCCGGGAACCAGCAAGGTCGGGAACATGACCGCGGGGATTTTGTTAATATTCTTAAAAAAATAAACCTTTTTATCAAGAGCAAAGGCAGGATAGAGGCCTATAAAAAATATGAGAAAGATACGGTTAGACCATCAAGCCACCGGTTGCAGAAGGCCAAATCCCTGACAACCGACACAAGGCCCAGAAGCAGGCAAACGCTTTCGGGAAAGGGGGAAAAGGAAGAAAAGGGGGATGTTTCAGATAAACGAGGTATTGAGTGAAAAAAATATTTAAAGAGATAACCCGTATTGCAGGAAGCGTGGCCACAGTTAAAGCAAAAGGGGTAGGATACGAGGACCTTGCAGTAATTACAACTTCTTTCGGACCTTCTCTTGCTCAGGTGATCCGGCTGGATCATGACGAAGTTAATTTGCAGCTTTTTGCTGGTACAGAGGGTGTTTCAAACCGTGATCGGGTTCATTTTCTGGGTCATCCCATGCAGGTACTGTTCACCGAAGCAATGTTCGGCCGTGTTTTTGACGGATCGGGAGTTCCCCGTGATAATCGACCGGTTATCAGAAGCAGGAGGGTGGATATCGGTTCACCTGCCGTAAATCCGGTTATGAGACGTCGCCCCGATAAAATGATCCATACGGGGATACCCATGATTGATGTTTTCAATACCCTGGTGGAGTCGCAAAAGCTTCCTATTTTTTCAGTTGCCGGTGAACCATATAATGAACTGCTGGGTCGCGTGGGACTCCAGGCGAATGCAGATATCATTATTCTTGGCGGGATGGGCCTGAGGCATGATGATTATTTGTCGTTCCGTCTTTTATTTGAAGAAAGCGGGGTTTTGGGAAAAAGCATCATGTTCATTCATACTGCTGCGGATTCTGTTGTCGAGTGTTTAATGGTTCCGGACCTTTGTCTTACAGTAGGTGAGCAGTTCGCTCTTCAGGGAAAACGGGTGCTGGTTTTGCTGACCGACATGACCGCCTTTGCGGATTCTCTCAAAGAAATTGCTATCACCATGGAACAGGTGCCCTCCAATCGAGGATATCCGGGAGATCTTTATACACAGATGGCCCGCAGATATGAGAAGGCCGTTGATTTTGAAAATGCCGGTTCCATGACATTGCTTGCCTGTGTTACCATGCCCGGAGATGATGTAACCCATCCAATACCTGACAATACAGGGTATATCACCGAGGGACAAATCTATCTTCGCAACCGCCGCATCGAACCATTTGGTTCATTATCTCGCCTTAAACAAATGGTGAACGGTGAAACCCGTGATGACCACCGGGCGATCATGGATACCTGCATTCAACTTTATGCAAAATGTGACGACAGCCGCGAAAAAAGAGAGATGGGATTCGAAATGACCCCATGGGATCAAAAACTTTTAAAATACGGCGATCTTTTTGAAAGACAGATTATGGATCTCAGTTTAAATCTTCCTCTCTTTGAAGCCCTCGACCAATGCTGGCAAGTTCTTGCCAGATGCTTTGAACCCTCAGAAGTGGGAATCCGGGAGGCTGTTACCAGAAAACACTGGCCAAAATAAATACATGTCACATCAGCTTTGGATTATAAATAAAATGGGCTCTTGAGAAAGAAAAACCGAATGAAATATAGCTTTTCAGAAAATGTTTTTGGCAAGGATAGAGGTAAAAGATCATACTTTTTCGTATATCTCCGACCGATAACGCAGCCAAAAACATTTTCTGGAAAGCTATAGTATGAAACGGGAACAGTATGCCAAGACCACGAAAGAAAATTAAATTGACATGGGCGGAGTTACGACAGCAACGAAGTGCTCTGGAACGTTTCGAGCTTTATCTTCCTTTGCTTCAGCTCAAGCAACAGCAGTTGCAATCCGCAATCATTGAGGCCGACAAGGAATATAAAGTCGTGCAAGAAGCTGCCGATGCCTGTGACAAAAAAATGTCTGCATACAGTTCTGTTTTTAAGGATACAGCCGGTGTAAACATAAATGTTTTGTCAGAACCGGAAGACGTAAAAACCGTTATGATAAATGTCGCTGGTATAAAAGTGCCTGTATTTGAATCTGCACGATTCCCCAAAGCCAAATACAGCTTGTTTGCCACTTCGCCATGGGTGGACCATGCATTGTCGGATCAACGTGAAAAAAACTTGAACCTTGTGAAATCAGAAATCATGGAAACCAAATTGAAATTGCTTCGGGGCGAGTTAAAAAAAGTTACTCAATGAGTCAATTTATTTGAAAAAGTCATTATTCCGGAATCAAAAGAAAATATCAGGCGTATTCGAATTGCCTTGAGTGATCGAATGACTGCCGCCGTAGCCCGGGCAAAGATTGCGAAAGAAAAGACAAAAGAGCCCAAAAGGGAAATGAATCCGGAGGTCATCTCATTATGATTGTAAAAATGTCCAAGGTTTTCATTGCAACACGGCTGGACGACAAGGACAGGCTTTTAGCTTTTCTGAGCAAAATAAACCTGATGCATCTGGAGCCAGTCAATCCGAAAAAAGCTGTTGCAGACGAAAATATAACCAGCGCCTTTAATGACATCTCTCTTGCATTGCAAATCTTATCGGCGACCAAACCATCCGGTAGCAGACTTTCCCAGGTTCCTGCTGATGCGGCACGCGAAGCTATTGAACTCCGGAAAGCCATAATTGAAAACCAACGGCGCCTTCTCGAATTGCACCAGAGGATCAGAGAACTGGGAGTATGGGGCAATGTCAGGCTGAGACAATTGGAGAATCTTCGTAAAAGCGGTGTTGAAATTCGATTTTTTATGATTCCTCAACAACAAGCTCACCGTATCCGTGCAGAATGTGCTGAAATTCTTTCCATCCTTTCCGGGAAAAAATTGTTGTTGGCAGTTATTGACCGAAGCGGACAATTTACAATTCCTGAGGGAGCGCAACCTTTACCATTTCCGTCGCAAGATCGTGCTTCGGTTCTTGCCGAAGCCAAAAAGATTGATGCCCAATTGAAACAAAGCCACGATCGCCTGGCACAGCTTGCCACTCTGACCGGGGTTATGAAGAAAGAACAGACACGCCTTGAAAAGGAGATGATTTATATCAAGGCACAACGAAGCGGGATGAACAAGGGCGAAATCTTTGCCCTTCAGGGATGGCTGCCGACGGAAAAGGCGGATAAAATCGGATTACAATTGGCTGGGGATAATTTGCATGCTGCTTTCCACATAAAACCAGTGAAAATGGATGATGTGCCTCCCACGTTAATTCGATACCCTTTTTGGGCAAAACCAATCAAGGGTTTGTTCGACATGCTCGGCACTCTGCCGGGATACCGTGAAATTGACCTTTCACCTTTCTTTATGCTGGCGCTGCCTGCTTTTGCCGCTATGCTGATCGGTGACGCCGGCTATGGCCTGCTGATTTTTCTTGTCGGTCTGTTTTTCTATCACAAGATAGTGCATGTTGCCGGAAAGCCCGCAGCACATATCATGATCATATTCGGCCTGGTAACTTTAGTGTGGGGTATACTTATAGCAAACTATTTCGGTGTAACCCCTGAAACTTTGGCCAAAGGCGGTGGGTTTGTAATATCAACGGAAAAAGGACCGATGGTTGATTACGATACCCTTCGGAAAGCAGATGGTTTTTATGGCCAAATGGCCTGTATGATGCAGTGGGCCTTTCAAGTTATTATATTGCATCGTCTTTTAATGAGATAGCCGTGAAATTGGCAGATGCAGCAACCTGGTATACGGCTGTCCCGATATTAATCTTTGGGCACGGCCTTAATATCGGGCTTGCAGGTGGTGTCGCCGAATTTTTCAGTGCCTGGATGCAGGGTCTGGTTGGGGCCGGTGCATGCCGTGCCCTTTCCGAGGGGGAAGGCAAAGGACTGGTATTTATGATTATTGCTATGGGCATTGTGGAAACCGTAGGCCTCTTTGGGTTTGTATTCCTCCTGCTGGTTTTACCTTAATCTGATATACAGCACAAAATAAGCCAACGCCCTTAATCAAAACCATAGCTTGCTTGGCAAATACTAAAAATTTTTACCTTGATTTTAAATCACAACTATAGTATAAGTATGTTTTATCTTTGAAAATAATTTCTGAGATGGTTTTATTTCTGTCCGGGAGCAGAAGGGCTGTGAATCACGGCCAATCTTGTATTTACCGGACTATATAGGGTGTATAAAAATATTGATGCTTGTGGTTTGAATGTAAACCAAGCAATCAATAGTCGCCCTGGGCAGGCAAAGATTTATGCAAGAAGTTGGAAAAATAAGACAGCAGTTTCTCGACATAATAATTTGTTTCAACCTCAATGGCATCTTGCAACCTTAGAAGCAAGGTGCTTTTTTTATAAGGTCGAACTGATTTATTGAAAAAATGCCTATAAACATTTCGCCCTGCGGCATTTATGGATAATCAGATAGAACCAACATCAGTAGCAAAATAAGGGTGAAGGAGTAAAACATGAATGAAATCGAGTTTGAAGTCGGCGGTAAGTATGAAAACATGAAGGGAACCTATGAAGTACTTTCCATCAATGACGAAACCATGCAGATCCGATGGGAAACCGGTGAGGAGGCCGTCACGGACATTGATTTTCAACGCCGGATCATCGAGCGCATGGAGTTTGAGCAAAATCAGCTTGAGAAAAAGAAAGCCAAGAAGGCTAAAAAAGCAGCAAGCGGCGGTCGTGTTAAGTTTGAAGGCCTCAAGGAAAGTGACTTCTCAAAAAAGATATCAGGCACCATCTGGCGTCGTCGCTCATGCCTGGGAGGCTCTGTCAAAGTTTTTTCAGAATCGGATCGTTTTGATATCAAGTCCTGGTCAATTGCTCGTAAGCCTATGATCCAATGGGCTGATGTGAAACATCGAAATTCCGATATTTTCAGTTATCAGGGCAAGTTTTTTGTTTCTCTGAGTGAAGAAAATCTTTACTGCGGTTACTGTATTGAACACTCCAAAAAAGCCGGCAATAATACAGGGGATTGGGGGCGTTTTTTAAGTTGGCTCATGTCTGAATCAAACGAGCAACACCTAAAGGAACTGGCTTTCGACCGAAACCTGATGATTTGTCATCTCAATAAAGACGGTGAAATTGCCTGGAAAATTCATTCAACCGATAAAAAATGGAAACTGAATAAAAAGGGAGAGGAAAAGGTGGTGGATTCTCTTCCTGAATTTCTGAAAACAGTTTCAGAAGAGTCCCGGCGGGTAGATTTGCAAATCACCAAAAGCATGAACAAAAAAGATGTTGTTGCAAAAGGTGCGAATATTGCTGATGATATATCCGCGATATTCGAAAGCCTGTTTCCCATTTATGAGGCATCTGTGGCTGAAGGCGATTCTGTCTGATTGAATGCATTCTTTTTATTGAGAACATGCTTCTATGAAATTAAAATTGCAGGGCCCGTAAAAATGCACTGCTTTTTTGGTTTTAACTGGGAGACCGAAAAATTGGGTTAAGGAACCTATCATAAAATAATTGCTTTCCGATGGGATATTATGAAGGATAAAATTAAATTAGGGGTAAGCGCTTGTCTGTTGGGACAAAAAGTCCGTTTTGATGGGGGGCATAAACACGACCGTTTTATTACGGATACGCTGGGTCAGTATGTAGAGTTTTTTCCGGTTTGTCCTGAAGTGGAAGTCGGCTTTTCAGTTCCCAGAGAATCCCTTAGGCTGGTGGGTGATCCTCAAAATCCCCGTCTTAAAACCACCAAAACCAATGTAGACCATACGGATCTGATGCTCAACTGGGCGAAAGAAAAGGTTGCTGATCTTGAAAAGGAAAATTTGTGTGGCTTTATTTTTAAAAGCAAATCTCCAAGCAGCGGCATGGAAAGGGTAAAAGTATATTCAGAAAAAGGAATGCCGCAACAGACAGGCATAGGACTTTTTGCACGTGCTTTTATGGAGCATTTCCCGCTTATTCCCGTTGAAGAAGAAGGGCGGCTTCATGACCCGAAACTGCGGGAAAATTTTATTGAATCCATTTTTGCTTTGAAAAGATGGCGCGAAACGGTAGAACAAAACCATTCTTTGGGAGGACTTGTTGATTTTCACAGCCGTCATAAACTTTTTTTACTCGCCCATAGCCCAAGTCACCAGCAAAATTTGGGAAAACTCGTCGCTGATGGTAAAAATTATTCCAAGGATCATCTTTTTTCACAATATGAAAAGCTTTTTCTAGAAGCCCTCAAACTGAAAACCACTTTAAAAAAGAACCTGAATGTTTTGCAACATATTCTTGGATATTTTAAAAAACAACTGTCCCCCGACGAAAAACAGGAAGTACTGGAGATCATCGATCAATATCGAATTGGTAATGTCCCCTTGATTGTCCCTGTGACACTTTTGAACCATTTTATCAGAAAGTATCAGGAACCCTACTTGATGAAGCAGACATATCTCAACCCACACTCTGTGGACTTGAAACTGCGTAATCATGTTTAATCTCAGTTTCAAAACAATGAACCTGGTAAACAAATTGGCCATCCAAAAAGTCCACCAGGTCCATTATATCAAAATCGGCGATAAATTTTTCGCAACTGCTCATTTTCGAAAAGCTATATAAAACAGTGATATCGGCTCGACGCACATCCGGTATTTTAGAAAAAACCCATCAGTGTGTATTCAGGACTATTATCCTCTGCAGGTTTCTTAAAGTTGTCTTTTTGATCGTTGTGTGTACCTTCCTGGTTTATCCACGAAAAAGCATCCTCAAGGGCTTTTTGATAATCGCCAAAAAACCATTCTCTTTTATTTTCAGTTGCTCCGGCATCGGGCTTGGGACGATAGGCAACCAGTCGCTGGTTTGAATTGAGAAGAATAATTTCAATATGTGGGCTTTTCATTGTGGAGAAATTGTAACCATTAATTTTCAATTCTGTAGAGTAACCTTTTGGTTTGTCTTTAAGCTCTTCACCCAGCGCCCTCATGTTTCTCTCATATTCCAGCATCTTTTTAAAAACCATAACGCTTTTTTCTCCTTATGTATGTGATTTTCAGACCGCACCAAGATGTGTGGGAATAAATAACTCAAAACTGAAAGGCATTATAAGTTATAATCGTCAATTGATAAATAGGGGGGAAGATGGATTTAAGGGGGCTTATATCCTGAATGATGATGAGTAAAAAGCCTTAGGGGTATGCAAAAAATCAGTAGGGTGCCTGGCAACTATTTTTCTGAACATCTGTTTTTTTCGAAGTAGGCCCCCAGATCAGCCTTTGAAACTTCTTCCTGTTTGCGGGTTTCGAGGTTTTTGATTTGTAGTGTCCCTTTTTCCAATTCTGAAACACCGCAGATGATCACAAATTTAGCACCCCGACTGATGGCAAAATTGAACTGCCCTTTGAAACTTGTGTCTTCCACCATGCAGATTTCCGTATTGATTCCCATGCAACGAACACGGGAGGCGATTTCAAGGTACTGTTCATCATTGTCTTTTTCAATTCGAAGGACCATCACCTCAGTGACGGTTTGCCTGCTTTTATCTAAAAGGCCAAGGTGAGAAAGAGCGGCAAAAAGGCGGTCAACCCCTATGGAAGTCCCTGTGGCCGGTAGGCTTTTTCCTGTGAAACGCCTGACAAGATCATTATAGCGGCCTCCTGAAAAAATACTTCCAAATTCAGGAGCATCCAAAAGCACGGTTTCAAAAACAGGTCCTGTATAGTAATCCAGTCCACGCGCGATTGAAAAGTCAATATCCACATAACTTTCAGGGATTTTCATGCTTCGGAGATAATTTAAAATCGAACTCAATTCGTCAAGTCCCTCATGGGCAATATCGATTCCCTGAAAAATTTCGCGACATTGAGAAATTTTTTGAGAGTTATCTCCCTTGAGTGATAAAAAAGATCTGATGTTTTCGACACTTTCCGCTGAAAGGCAGGGACTCGGCGAATAATCATCTTCAGGGGGATCCTGAAGTTCTTTTAACACGCGATCCATCCCGATTTTATCCAGCTTGTCCAAAATTCTCATCATTTCCCTTGTGATATCATTTGCGGGGATTTTATCTCTGCCATGTATACCCGTTAGGGTGGCAAGACCGTTTAGAACTTTGCGGTTGTTGATCCTGATTTTAAAATGTTCAACACTCAAGGCTTTCATGGTCAGATACATGAGGGCGACCATCTCGGCATCGGCCATCATGGCCGATGTGCCGGCGATATCGGCATCAAACTGGTAAAATTGGCGATATCGGCCGCTTTGGGGATTATCGGAACGGAATACGGGTCCCACCACCATTCGTCTCCATGGAAGCCGAATGCCTGTTCGTCTTTTGGCTTCATAAGGATTTGCAGCCAGAAGCCTTGCGAAAGGCACTGTGTGGTCAAAAGGCATAGCCAAGGGTTCGTCGTCAGCCCCACTTTTGATATGAAAAATATTTTTTCCGGTATTGCTTGTTTCTCCGGCCAGGGTTTTCAGAAACTCAATTCGTGGCGTTTCTATGGGGTCGAAACCAAATGAGCGAAAAACCCCTTGAATTTTTTTCAGCATGCTTTCCCTGGCCAGGTAATCCGCCGGAAGAAAATCCAGAAAGCCTCCCGGACGTTCAGGTTTAACAATTGTTTCCGACAATGATCTACTCTCCTTTGATATCGCGCTTTAAAATGGCATTGGCATGTGCCGAAAAGCCCTCGTATTCGGCAAATTTTCGAGCGACATCCTTTAGCTTTTCGTAACCTTCCTCGGTAACAAATCCGATTGAACTTCGTTTTAAAAAATCAAATACGGTGACGCAGGAAAACGTCTTGGCGAATCCTCCTGTAGGAAGAATGGCGTTTACACCCAGGGAAAAATTTCCCAGTGTAATGGGAGTACAGGGGCCTATAAGTATTTCTCCTGCATTCTTGATTTTTTGAAGGGCTGCCATAGGATTTTTAACCAGTACTTCCATATGCTCCGGTGCAAATTCGTTTACAAAATCAATAGAGGCATCCAGGTGGGGTGTGATCATGATGCCGCCGTAATTTGAGAATACAGCTTTGCAAAAGTTCTGACGTTCTTCAGGAAGATCATCGATGAGTGAGGGAAGCAGCTCTTTGACCTTTTCAGCAAACTGTTTTGAATGGGTTACCAGAAGAGCCGTGGAATCAGGACCATGTTCAGCTTCGATGAGCAGATCCAGGGCTGCGATTTTCGGATCGGTGGAATCATCGCAAAGTATGATGGACTCACTGGGCCCGGCAGGTGTTCCCACGTCGATTTTTCCGTACAACAAACGCTTTGCTGCTGAAACATAAATATTGCCAGGGCCTATCACTTTGTTGACTTTGGGTATGGTCTCGGTACCAAAGGCCATGGCTGCGATGGCCTGGGAACCGCCTACTTTATAAACATCATGAATGCCGCAGAGTTTTGCCGTGTACAAAGAAGCATCATCTACGCCGCCATCAGGGGTAGGAGGAGTACAGACAATCACTTGCGGCACCTTTGCAATTACTGCAGGGATGCAAAGCATCAGCATCACCGATGGAAAAGACCCCTTGCCCCTGGGCACATAGATGCCCACCGAGGTAATGGGGGTGATTTTTTCACCGGCTAGTATGCCGTCATCGATATGGGTAAACCACATATCATTCGGCATTTGCGCTTCGTGGAATTTTTTGATGTTTTCATAAGAGATTCGAATAACCTCCTTGATTTCCGGCTCCAGATTTTTCTCGGCATATGCAAATTCGGCCTCGGAAACTTTCAGCTCCGAAAAAGACAATTTGACATTGTCAAATTTTTCACAATATTCCAGAATCGCGGCATCTCCTTTATGTTGGACATCATTGATTACAGGCCTGATTGCTTCCTGATACTGTTCAATGTCAATTTCAGAGCGTCTCAGCACTTTTTCAATTTGCTCGCCGGTCATTTTTTCAAGCTCAAAAACGTTTATTTTCATGAATCAAACTCCTGTAAATATTTTTCAAATACGGCGGCAAACTCTTGGGTTTGTTCCAGGTTGCCGACACACATCCTGAAGGTTTTTTCAATCAAAGGCGCAAACATGGGCCTGACCAGGATACCATGCTCTTTGAGATAGCTCACGGCCTGATCCCGGTTTTGTGGAAGGACTAACATAAAATGAGCCGCACCGGGAAAATAACGTATCCTGCGCTCTTTAAAAAAATTTTCCAGAAACGGTTTTGAACGGGTCATCGTTTCTTCCACATATGCTTTCCAGCTCTCAGGGCAATCCAGTTGTGCCTGCGCGGCAATCAGGGAGCATGAGTTTACATCAAAAGGCCCTCGAATTTTATAAAGCTGTGAGATAATTTCCGGGTTTGCAATAACATAACCCAATCTTAAGCCCGCCATGGCAAAAGCTTTGGAAAATGTTCTGGTGATAATAAGATTGGGATAATTTTCAAGCAAACCACAGGAGGTAATCTGAGTATATTCGTAATAGGCTTCATCTACAATAACGGGAATGTTCCGGTATCTTTTGAGGATTTCTTCTATCTGATTCAGCTCAAGTGGTGTGCCTGTAGGATTGTTGGGGTTTATCAGAACAATGAGACCAACATCCGGCGTGATGGCGTCCATAAAAGCCTCAAACGGAAAACGCATGCTTTTTTCAAAAGAAACACCCCGGACGCTTACATTTATTGCTGAGGCGATTTGTGTGAAAATGGGAAACTCCGGACGGGCAATCACCATGATGTGCCCACTTTCCAAAAACGCATGGAGGAGCAATTCAATGGCCTGGTCAGAACCGTTGGTCAAAATGAGCTGGCTGGAATCCACCTGAGCATAAGCACTCAATTTTGACAGGAAGTTTTCATATTCCGGGTACATTTGAATACGGTTTTGGTCAATATAATTTTTAAGGGCTGCTTTGACATGCTCGGGAGGGTCAAGCGTGTTTTCATTTAAGTCCAACCGCAAATATTGACTTCGATTTAATCCTGTCCACGGTGGACTGTAAGGTCCCATGGAAGCGATGTGCGATTTTACCTGTATCATAAATGCATAAATTCCTATTTTTTTAAGCCAGGGTTGCTTTGACTCCGGGTGTAACACCTTTTCGGCGGGGATTGACTGCGAATGCCTTATTGACAGCTTTGCCCAAGTTTTCAAAGATCATTTTCCAACCGCTGTCCGGGTCTATTATATCTTTTACATGCACAACAATGCTGCATCCCAGCCCTCCGGCCAACCCATCGAGAAAGTCATCCAGATCCTCTGAAAAAAGCTCTCCCAACACATTCTGCCCTATAATGAATCTTTTTTGCATGGATACGAAATCACCGTCAAAGGGGATTATTTTCCAGAATTTTCGGCCTTCGATACTGATACCTGTTCGCACAGTTTGTGTTAAAAAATCTTCCACCGTATCAATACTGCATCCTGCCCCGTTAACACCGTATGTCATCATTCTAAGCACAAAAATTTCTTTAAGGGCCCGCCCCAGCACAAGGGCGGTGTCTTCAACGGCCACATGGCTCGAAGATAAAGCTGTGGCATTGAAATCCAAATCCATCGAAAAACCGGCAGCCTGGGAAAATAACCGAAGCAGGTCACAAAATTTTTCCACCCGCACAGAGCCTGAAACATCGAAACGGCATTTGAAAGGTGTTCTTTGGCTGAAGTCCACACCGACCATCACATGACTTTCGGCTGTTTTGCGGATGACTTTTGCCCCATCTACAGATCGTGAAAGGATACTGATATCTCCAGGCATAACGCTTTTTTCAGGAGGATGTGCAGTTTCTGAGTAATGGTAATCGTGCTTTTCGGGAAAAATTTTGCTCATTGCAATCCCAACAGCCCGAAAAATTCCCTCCCACGTATGATGTGGATCCTCAAGATTGCAAACCCGTATCCTCATAAACCCGTCGAGACCTTTGGATAAACCCCGAAGAAGTTTTTCCAATGGAGCACCGTTTGCCAGTTGTTCACATCGCAATGACAAAAACCAGTCAAGATCAATGGAAGCTACCGATTCCAGTTGAAGTCCTGCTGAAGCAGAAAGATCAAGGAGCACCTCAGCACTGCCGTCATCAATCATGCCCATGGCTGCTGTCTGCATTTGATCAGTTTCAAATCGCTTCAACACTTTTCCCATGGATTCGCCCAATAAACGCCAGTCGTTATTGTTCCAAAAAAGATCGACTTCACACCCGAGACGCCAGGCAATGTGTTCGATCATATGGCTTACAAACTCGTTGGGAGTAAACACCTGTTTGGTGGTCACCGGACCTCGATTTAGCTCAATACGGTTGGGTTCAAAGGAAATGTAAACACAATCAATAAAAGGACATGACTCAAGGGAATCAAAATCTGCACTGCCGGTGCAAACGCCGATGGTATAACATCCAGCCGCATCTCCCGCCTCCGCACCCAATAAAGAGTCTTCCACCACAACACAGTGTTGGGGGCCAACACCAAGCAGCTCGGCCGCCAAAAGATAAGTGTCGGGTGCGGGCTTTTTTTCAAGTGTTTTAATATCATTTCCCACAATATGATCAAAATAATCCGCCATGCTTGCTTGAGTGATGATTTTTCTGACATCCTCAGTGGGATTGTTGGAAACCACGACACACTTGAGGCCTCGAACCCTTGCATCAATTAAAATTTCAAGAATACCCGGATTGGTTTCAAAAGTGGTGTTGTTTCGGATATCGTTGTATTTAGGTAAAATAGCATCCAGTTGCTCAGGAGCATGGGATATTCCATAATTTTGCTCCACAAACTCCAGAATTCGCTTCCAGAATTCCGGCGGGTGATAGCCAAAGATGGATCTGATATAATTCCTGGGCAAATGAACCCGGTCACCGAAATATCGTTTCACAAGATCATTGCACACAATGAGATCAAGCCCAAGGGTATCCAGCAAAACACCATCCATATCCCAAAATATCGCTTGGACATTATCCGCCAAATTTATTCGGTCTGCCAAAATCATGACTTATGCTCATTTTCTTTCCGAAGGTTGACCCTTTTTTAAACTGATTATTCAATAAAACCTCTATAAAAACATTCTATGTAACATGGTTTTTGTTTGACATCAACAACTAAAAAAAAGGGAAAAAACGATAAACACACTCCTGCCAAAAAAGCTTGCGTAAAGGTTATTTTGGATGATATATTTATATCTAATATTATTTGAGCTAAAAAATTTATTCGAAGGAGTAAGACAGGATGTCGTTTAACGGTGAAAGTGTTAATCTGGTTCCAATTCCTAATGAAACCAAGGATGTCATCGAAGAAATTGTTTTTCAAATCAGGCGACTGATACAGGCGGAAGAATATCACACCAAGGCATTGAATAAAAAATATCAGGTCAGTTCTCCGCAACTCAATTGTCTTATGGCACTTTATAAATATGGACCTTTGCCGCCATCGCAGATAGCCAGGCATATTTTGGTGGAAAGCAGCACCGTGACAGGAATTATCGATCGCCTGGAACAAAAGGGTTATGTGAAAAGGGTTCGAAGTTCCCGGGATCGAAGAAAAATATTTATAGAATTGACCGATTCTGGCCATATGTTAGCGTCTGATGCCCCTCCGCCGATACAATTAAAGCTTCATGACGGGTTGAAAATGTTGAACCGTCGCGAGCTTGAGACGATCCTGGAAGGGCTCTACATGCTTACCAACCTTTTGGATGTCAAGAAAAACGGATGAAAATTTAATCCTGCCTACCTTTCCCTATATGAAATCGCTCAAGTTAGGGACGTGGTAAGATTAAAATCCGGTCCTCATTTTACGGAAATGGTTTCTCCTGCTTTTGGGACAAAGGCGTTGTATTTTTTTTGGGTGAGATGATTCGCAAAGGCCAGGGAGTGTTCTTCTTCACCATGGACCAGTGCAATGCGTTTGATATCCAGATTGGACTCATTGAGCCACCGGGTCATTTCCTCCTGGTCGCCGTGGGCGCTGAATCCGCCGAGCGTCACAATACGGGCCTTCAGGGGATATTCTTTTCCTAAAAACTTAAGCATAGGAGGCTTCCCTTTTTTACCCTCTTTTTCATACGCTTTTCCTTTTTCAAGGAGTCTTCGCCCAAGAGTATTTCGGGCCATATAGCCCACAATGAGGATGGTGGTATTGTCTTTATGGATTTTGTGGCGCAGGTGATGTAATATTCTTCCGGCTTCGCACATACCTGATGCGGAAATGACGATATGAGGGGTTTCATCCCGGTTGAGTGCCATGGACTGTTCAACAGATTGAACAAATTGAATCTTGTCGAACATGAAAGGATTTATGCCTTTTTCCAGAAATGTTTTGTGGGCATCCCGGTCGTATAATTCCGGATGCTCACCGAAAACCTGGGTGATTTTTGTGGCCAGGGGACTGTCAACATAGATTGGAATTTGTGGTGCCATTTTTTCATTGTAGATTTCATGAAGAACATAGACAAGTTCCTGGGTGCGCCCGAAAGCAAAGGATGGGATCAATACCGTGCCCTGTTTTTCGGCGGTTTCGTTTAAAATCCTGGCAAGGCGGGGCTTTAAATCCGCTATCGGTTCATGGATTCTGTCGCCGTAGGTGCTTTCCATGAGCATTAAATCGATTTTCCGATCCGATTCCTCGAAATCCATGGTTGGATTTTTTAAAATGGGTCTGTCAAAGCGCCCGATATCACCAGTATATCCCACCGTTAGGTTTCGGCCATTTTCCTGAAGTTTTATGATGGAAATAGCAGAACCGAGAATATGACCGGCTTCATAGAGCGTGCATGTCAGATTTTTTCCCACCGTGATTGGCGTTCGATATGGGTAACTGTCAAAATAGCTCAGACATTGCTCCGCATCGGCCATCGTATAAAGCGGTTCCACATGTTTAAGCTGATGTTTTTCAATTAAAGTGTCGATTATCTCCTGGTCCAGTTCCTGACGATTTTTTTTCAGGATGGCTTTGATTTTTTCCAAGGGTTGCTTTTGGCCTTTTACTTTTTTTGATGATGATTCCAATTTCATTAAAAAAGCCCTGAGACACTTGTAGTTAAGGTAGGCTGCATCTGATTCCTGAATTTTGCCTGAATCCGGAAGCATATAACTGCAAGCATTCGCCGTAGCCCTTGTGGATAAAACCCTTCCAAAAAAGTCAGTTTTGGTCAAAAGAGGGATTCGGCCGGAGTGATCCATGTGAGCGTGAGACAAGATAATGTTGGTAATAATTCTGGGGTCAAAGGGCAAAACCAGATTTTTTCGGTTCGTTTCCTCCCTTTTTCCCTGAAACATACCGCAATCCAACAGGATATGATCTTTTTCCGTAGTAATCAAATGCATTGAACCGGTCACTTCCCTGACAGCGCCATAAAATGTAACGTGCATACCACAATCCTTTCTTATAGCCGACATTTGACAGATATTACTCGATGTTCAGGTTGCTGCTATTTATCCGCACTTTTTAATGAGCTAAAAACCACGCACCTACATCTATAGCATGTAATTTTAAAAAATAGGAGCACGGATTGTCCCTTGCAATAATGAGAGGATTCTTATAATCTTATAAATCTGAAAGTATGTTGAGCTGTCAAATCATGGACAAAGGAAATGCGGAGGCAAGTATGTCGGATTTTAATAAGAGTGTTCTGGTATTGGGAGGTGGCGTAGCGGGACTTTCAGCAGCAAAAGCGTTGAGTGAAAAAGGTGTAGCGGTTCATCTGGTGGAAAAAAACAACCATTTGGGGGGCAGCGCTTTGGACTGGGCCTGTATGGCCACCAAGACATGTGAAAATTGCGGTGCCTGTTTGGCCGGCGGACTGGTGGATCAGGTGCTCAAACAGGAACATACTTCAATTTATACGCAAACGCAGCTTTCCGGGCTTGACAGAAATGAGGGCGGGTTTGAAGCGGTTTTGGAGGGTGATTCTGCCGAGAGGCTGTCGGTCGATGCAGTGGTTATGGCAACCGGATTTTTACCGTTTGATCCATCCGGCTTAAAATCCTTGGGATATAGGCAGCATGAAAAAGTTATAACTACTGTGGAACTCAATGAAATGCTGAAAACAGGCAGGATTTCAGAATTGATTCCGGAGAAAAGTTCTCCTGAAATTGCTTTTATTCAATGTGTGGGGTCTCGAAATCGTAAGCTGGATCGAAACTACTGTTCGCAGGTCTGCTGTAAAATTTCGCTTCGCCATGCCAATAAACTTCTTCATCTCTATCCTCAAGCCGATATAACAGTGCTTCACATGGATTTGCAGATTATCGGAAAGGAATTCCGGGCCTTTACCGAAGCCCTGGGAAGTCGGGTAAAGCTTGTCCAAGGTGTTGTCGCAGAAATTGTATCTGGCAGACAGGAAAATAAGCTGACGGTTTTTCATGAGGATAAAAATGTCGGAGTTAGATCAGCTCGTCATTTTGATCTCATTGTTTTGTCTGTCGGTTTGTCATCGATTGAAAATGCCGGTGAATTGTCGCTTAAACTGGGTGTCAAACCTCATTTGTGGGGATTTTTGAGCCTAAGTGAAACCGACTTTCTCAGGGGGATTTATGCGGCGGGAACCGCATGCGGTCCCATGAGCATTGTGGGTGCTGTTAACCAGGGCCAGATAGTGGCATCCCAAATTATCCAGGACTTCAACCTGGCCGATGATACACTAAAAAAGATGCAGGTAGCAGTGGTGGGAGGTGGAAATGA
>SKZT01000301.1 GCA_007127235.1 Desulfobacteraceae bacterium | reverse complement strand
TGAACACTGAACACTGAACACTGAACATCAAAATCCTTACAAAGCCAGCGCAATTTTCGCTTCCAGGCGATCATCAAAGGGGACTGTTTTTTTCCCGATTATTTGATAAGCTTCATGTCCTTTTCCGGCAATCAAAATGGTATCTCCCGGCAAAGATGCACGAACAGCCACCTGTATGGCATTTTTACGATCAGGGATCACGAGATATCCCTGTTTGGCCGTACCCGATTGAAATTCAGAGACATTAAAGGCATCTACTCCGGTCTTTCGAACCCCCACCAGTATTTGTTCTATAATCTCGGCGGGAGCTTCCAATCGGGGGTTGTCCGATGTTATTACCGTTAAATCAGCCAGCTGCGCAGCAATTCTGCCCATTACGGGTCTTTTTTCACGATCACGGTTGCCCCCGCAACCAAAAACGCAAATCAGCCTGCGGGTGGTCAAGGCTCTCAGAGCCTTGAGCACATTTTCCAAAGCATCAGGCGTATGGGCATAATCCACATACACAAAACGCCCCAGATTGTTTGGTATCGGCTCCAGTCGACCGGGAACCGTTTTTAAATTTTCTATCCCGTTCCGAATGACTTCTCTCGGCAAGTTCAGGGCAACCCCAACTCCTGCGGCCAGCAGAATATTTTCTAAATTGAACTCACCAACCAAAGAAGATTTAACTTGAAGCGCTCCATAAGGAGTCGATACGGTCCCATGAATTCCATCCAACCCTAAATTGACATTTTTTGGATATACCATATTTAGTGATGATTTACCTATAGAAATTCCTCTCAACAAAAAATTTTTCAGCAGCGACTTCCCCCTGGCATCATTACAATTGATGACCGCCTTTGCTTGGGGTTTTTTCGGGCTGCATACCAGATATTGGGTAAAAAGCCGCTTTTTGCATGCCCAGTAAGCCTCGATGGTTCCGTGATAGTCAAGGTGATCCAGGGTCAAATTTGTAAATACCGCTACATCCATCCAGCAGTTTTCAATTCTTCCAAGATCAATGGCATGGGAAGAAATCTCCATGACCACATGAGAAACTCCATTTAACAGCATTTCCGAAAGGATACGCTGCAAATCCAAAGATTCAGGGGTCGTTACCGGATTTGCAAAAGATTTTCCCGCATAGCGGTAATTGATGGTACCAATAACTCCGGCTTTGAATCCGGCTTTTTCAAGAATACTTTCAACCAGATAAGAGGTTGTGGTCTTACCGTTGGTGCCGGTTATACCAATGATGACCAAATTTTCAGAGGGAAATCCATAAAATCTTGCTGAAAAAGCAGCCAGGGCCTTTCTCGAATTTTCGACAACAATATTAACTGCATTGCTCCTTACAGAGCGTTGAGATACTATTGCTGAAACGCCGTTTTTAACAGCTTCATGGATAAAATCATGACCATCGGCTTTTAACCCGGGTATTGCCACAAAAAGTCCGCCCTCGGTAACATCTTGTGCGCGGTAATGAATGGATGAAATTTCCCGGTCCATTATGGAGCCGTTTAAAAAACCTTTTTTGGCATCAAATGCAGGATTAAAACCCAGACAACTTTCCGGTTCTGTTATTTCTAAAATTGGAAAGCCCTTGATAAGTTCACCGAGTTTCATCCCTTCACTTCTTCCTCCTTGGATACAGTCAGATGATCTTTTCTACCCTCGGGCGGCACATTCATGTAATTTAAGGTCTGATGTGCAATTTGCCTGAAGACAGGGGCAGCAACAACACCGCCGTAATGCGCTTTTTTGGGTTCATCGATGATCACCAAAATAGCAACCTCCGGGTTTTGTGATGGAACAAATCCAACAAAGGAGGACACATATCTTCCCCTTTCATAAGTGCCGCTCGCTCCCACTTTCTGTGCCGTACCGGTTTTTCCGCAAACACGGTACCCATCAAGGGCAGCATTTACACCTGTTCCCCCATCTTCGGTAACTCTCGCCAGAATGCTTTTGAGGGTTGCCGCCGTTTGCGGTGACACAGCCCTTCGAACAGGAAGCGGATCAAACTTTTCAATCAATGCCCCGTTTTTGTCGGTAATGGCGTCCACAATATATGGTTTCATCAATATGCCGTCATTTGCAATGGCACTGATTGCCGTTATCAACTGGATTGCGGATACCGATATTCCCTGGCCGAATGCAATGGCCGCAGCATCGATTTTTGACCAGCGCTGATAGGAAGATAGCATACCGGGCGTTTCACCGGGGCAATCAATCCCGGTTCTTTCTCCGAAGCCAAATTGTTTTAACGTATGATAAAGGTTTTTGCTACCGATCATTTCACTTAATTTGGCGGCACCAATATTGCTCGAATATTTTATAATCTGCTCCAGGGAAAGCCACTGGTGTGGACGTATATCATGAACCGTATTTCTACCAACCCGATATGCCCCATTTTCGCAATAAAGTATGCTGTGGGGACCTGAAACACCGTATTCTATAGCTGCTGCCGCACTGAAAACCTTCAGGGTCGAACCAGGCTCGTAGAAATCCGTAACCGCCCGGTTCCTCCAGGACTGTCTTCCATATTGACCGAATGTGTTGGGATTAAAAAATGGATAATGTGCCATGGCCAAAATCGCTCCGGTCTCGGGTGCCATGACCACCGCAATTCCACTTTCCGCTCTGTTTTCAATAACGGCCTCAGCCAGAGCAGTCTCAGCAATATATTGAACCCTGCGGTCAATGGTCAGAATAATATTTTTACCGTTATGAGCATCATCATTTATATCCACATCCAGGCCCAAGCCTCGACCCATCGCATCACGAACAATTTTGAATTGCCTTGGTTCGCCTTCCAAATACCGGTCATAATAAAATTCAAGCCCCTCAAGACCCCGGCCATCAACTCCTGAAAAACCGAGAACCTGTGCCGCCAATGTTCTATAAGGATAGACCCGGCTCCTTTCATTCTTGAAAACAACCCCTGCTAAATCCAAATCCTTGATCATATTAGCTTTTTGAGGAGCAACATGCCTTTCGATCCAAACAAAGGATACTTTCGAATTCAATTTGCTAACGAGTTCTTTTCGGTTCACCTCCAGGATTTCCGACAAAGCCCTTGCAGTACCCGCCACATCTTCTATTTGCGACGGATGAGCCCCCACGGAAGTCATGTCAATACTTAATGCCATTTTTCCCAGGTTGGTATCAAAAATCGAGCCTCGATCACCCATGGATTGAACTGATCGCTTAACTTGACCATCGGCTTTCTGTGATAACCATGGCCCCATGAACATGTGCAAATGCACGGCTCTGGCAGTAATTGCCGTAAAAAAAATACCAAATACAATTCCCAGGATAAGAATCCGTCTTTTAATTCTGTCAGGCTTTTTTTTTGTCATTGTAATACGATAATCTGCTCCGATTTAGGGGGCCGAAGGCCCAGTTTTTCACGTGCGATCTTCGCAATTCGATCCGGTGACTTCAAACGCTCCGACTCAATTTTCAACCGGCTTTGAAATACCAGAAGCTGCCTTTGCCTCTCGAGTTCCTGGCTGATTCTATAGCCGGTGCCAATACACTGAACCCTGCACCATGTATAAAAAAACAGCTCCAAGATAAACAAAGCCATTATCAAAATGGATAGCCATGTTCTTCTGCGAATTTTCTTATTGCCTTTCTTTTCTTTCTTTTGCTTTTTCATCAGCAATCATATCCGCTCAGCGGCTCTCAGCTTTGTGCTTCTCGACATGGGATTCACTTCAATTTCCTGTTGAGTCGGTCGAACCGGCTTTCTGGTTAAAGACCGCAATTTGGTTTCACCACCACAAACACATGCCGGAAAATTTGAAGGACAGGTGCAGCCTTTTTCAAACGCCTTGATTCGATGCTTTACTATCCTGTCCTCGAGAGAGTGAAATGATAAAATACACAAACGTCCCCCGGGATTTAAAAGATCAACCGCCTTATCCATGAAAGATTCCAGCCGCTCCAGCTCCCGGTTCACAACAATTCTTAATGCCATGAAAACCCGGGTGGCCGGATGAATCCGTTGAGGATAAGCAATAAATTTTTTGGGTATCGATTCCACAACAATTTCTGCAAGCTCCGAACTTTTTTTAATGCGGCGGGTTTGTCTTGCTTTCACAATATTTGAAGCAATCCGCTTGGACCACCTTTCCTCACCATACTTGAAAAAAATATCACTCAATTCTCTTTGATCAGCATCATTAACAATGTCCTCGGCTGTTACCCCGGAACTTTCATCCATTCGCATATCCAAAGGTTCATCCCTTTGAAAACTAAACCCACGCCCGCTTTGAGCCAATTGATCCAGAGAAATTCCCAAATCGGCAAAAATGCCATCCACTTTGCTTATGCCCAACCGGGAAAGTACCAAACCAATGTTTACAAAATTTTCCTGAAAAAGAGCGATTTGAGAGGCATGATCACTTAAGATTTTTGCCGCATTCTCTATGGCATCCTTATCCTGATCAATACCCACCAAAAAACCCCCGGGCATTAAATGCTCCACAATGGCCGCCGCATGCCCTGATCCTCCAAGTGTGCAATCCACATATATCCTGCCGGGCCTGACATTCAAATAAGCAATAACCTCCCGCACCATGACTGGTATATGATAGTACACCATAGAGTCTAAAGCCCAAGCCTGGCGATCTCGTTTCTGACATCTTCTTCCTGTATGTCTTTTTCAAGAGCCAGATTTTCCTGCTCCCAGTTATCCCGGGACCATATTTCCAAATGATCAAGAACACCGACTATAACAATATCTTTTTCAAGCTGAGCATATTGCCGTAAGGCAGGAGGGATCAGGATACGATCCTGTTTGTCACAGATACATTCGTGCGCTCCTCCGATAAAAACTCTTCGGAACCGTCTCATGCTGGGGCTCTTTTCTGCAAGGCAGAGAATTTTGTTTTCTATTTTGTTCCATTCATCAAAGGTGTAACATACGAGACATCTGTCCATTTGAGATACCATCAATGCATTTTGACCACTGCCCTTTATCTGGTCACGGAACCTTGCCGGAACAATGATTCTTCCTTTGCCATCAATGGTATGAAAGGAACTACCTCTGAACATCCACTTTCCTCCACATTGCGCCACTTTTATAAAGATAATCCGATATC
>SKZT01000311.1 GCA_007127235.1 Desulfobacteraceae bacterium | reverse complement strand
TTAAAATCAAAAGGCGAAGTTACCAACACCACTATTGTCTCATTGCAACTGTCTGTTGGGGATATCATTGGTTATTGGTTTGATTTTGGTGACGACTGGTGGCACCAAATCAATGTCATTAAGGTCGAAAATGACAGGATTTTGAAAGGGAAATATCCCAAAATTATTAACCGGATAGGAGACAGTCCCCCACAATATCAAGACATAGACGATTATTAATATGCGGATTCAGCTTTGGATTGGGGCAGTCTGTCTGGCTGTGCTGCCATGGCTTCCTTTAATCTGTTGAACTCTTCAGCCAGCTTTTTCATATTTGATTTAACTACACCCAAATCTCCGGCCCTGGCTGACTTCTCCATTTCAAAAGCCAATGCGCACAGGCGCTCTGCTCCCACGTTAGCCGATGCACCTTTGATGGTATGTGCAACACGCTCCGTTCCGGCAACATCCAAGGATTCGAGATAGCTGTGGAGAACCCCGATCTGCTGTGGAATGTCCTCCAAAAACCCCTCCTTCACTATTCCGGCCAGTTCTTCATCTCCCATCATTCGATCCATCATGGAAGAACGGTGCCACGTTTGCAAAGATAGATTATCTGAGGATTCGCCTGCATTTTCTATGTCCTTTTCAACCTTCAGCACTTCTTCTTCATGTTGCCCCTGAAAAAGCCACTTATCCAGTATCTCGGAAAGGGCAAGCCGTGTTATCGGTTTGGAGAGATAATCGTCCATACCTGCTTCCAGGCATTCTTCGCGATCCCCCGGCATCGTATGAGCAGTCATGGCAATAATTGGAATACGGGAAGATGAATTTACTGCGGATTTTTTTTTCATCATTTTTCTTATTCTTTTGGTAGCTTCCAGCCCCCCCATTACTGGCATTTGCACATCCATGAAAATCAGATGATAGGGATTTTTTTTGACAGCATTGATTGCCTCCTTGCCATTTCCCGCGACATCGGCTCTCAGGCCCATTTTACCCAGGATACCCAGGGCCACCTGCTGGTTGACAATGTTATCTTCCACCACAAGGATCAGAGCTTTGTTGCGGCCTTCGAAACGGCGCCTGTTTTCCCGGACTTTTTGAGCTACGCCAATGACCGGATGAGTCTGTCTTTTACCAACCGGCTCTGTCAGGGCCAGAGTTAAAACACCCCGGAGTCCCTCATGCCGAACGGGTTTGTTCATGATACCTGCAAAGCCGATCTGGGAAAAATGTTTAGATTCATCCCGGAAACCCAAAGAAGTCAGCATTACCATATGGATTTCAGCCAGGCGGTTGTCAGTCTTAATAGCCTTGCCCAACATCATACCATCCATACCCGGCATCTGCATATCGATCAGGGCAAGGCGGAATGGGTCATTTCCATCCAGTGCAAAGAACAACTTCTGGAGGGCCTCAGGGCCATCCTTAGCCTCCAAGGGCCGCATACCCCAAGAAGTTAGCCGCTTGGTCAGAATTTGGCGATTTGTAGCGTTATCGTCCACAATTAAAACCCGGACATCATGCAAATCATCAGGAACCAGTCCTTTTATCCTGCGTCTTTCCGACTGCATTTCCAGGCGCACCGTGAACCAAAACTCGGAGCCTTTCCCCTCTTCACTCACCACGCCGATTTGTCCACCCATCAAATTCACCAGTTGCTTCGAAATGGCCAGGCCCAAGCCGGTACCACCAAACTGACGGGTGGTCGAGGCATCCACCTGACTGAACTGGTGGAATAGCAAATCCACCTTGTTTCCGGGAATGCCAATACCAGTATCACACACCGAAAAACGCAACAGAACACCATCCTTCTGCTTTTGTCCCTCATATGGCTGTTTTTCCGCCAAAGTGACCCGCACCGCCACCTCACCCTTGTGGGTAAACTTGATGGCGTTGCCTGTCAGATTGGTAAGTATCTGACGCAGCCGTCCGGAATCTCCACGCAGCTGCTCCGGGACATCCGGATCGGCACTGCAGAGCAACTCCAAACCCTTTTCATGGGCACGTACGGCCAGTGTAGCGGCAAAATCGTCCAGAAGCACCAAAAGGTCGAAATCTATCATTTCCAATTCGATCTTACCCGCTTCTATTTTCGAGAAATCAAGGATATCGTTGATCAGGCTCAACAACGATTCACCACTGTTACGGATGATTTCAGCATATTGACGCTGTTCATCGGTAAGTTCGGTATCCATCAAAAGACCGGTCATGCCAATGACTCCGTTCATAGGGGTGCGAATTTCATGACTCATATTGGCCAGAAACTCACTTTTGGCAATATTGGCCATCTCAGCCTTAACGGCCATCTCATTTGCCCTGGCAGTGGCGGTTTCCAGCTGCTCATTGGTCTCAATCAGGTTTTCTTCCACACGCTTGCGATCAGTAATGTCTCTCAATTGTTCTACTATTTTAACCACTTGGCCCTCTTTATTCAAAATGGGATTACTCCGGCAATCCAAATAAATATCGAGTTCCGGAACATACTTTTCCAATTGCTCCAACTTTCTACTTCTTAATGCTAGTCGGGTGGGACATGGGGTACACTCTTTATTACGACCGATAAGTTCATAACATTTTTTACCTTTTACTTGCTCAGGTTTCAGTCCGATTAAATCATATCCCGCCTGATTATATCGTTCAATGGTATGATCGGGATTTTGAATGGCCAATATATCTGGGACACCGTTAATAATGCCTTCTAGCAGATTTTTTTGCCTGGTTAAGGCTTCTTTCGAATGTTTCTGATCAGTGATGTCAATGTCACTTCCCCTGTAGCCCCGGAGAGTTCCATCGGCGTATAGCAGAGGAAAACCGTTTGTGGAAACCCAAACCAGCGTGTTGTCTTTGGCCTGTAAAGGATTTACCACACTTCTGAAAGCCCCCTTGCGCTCAAATACCTCGAAAGCAGCTTTTTTGAAGTTTTCACGCCCTTTTTCGGGGTGCAGTTCGTAGAAATATTTTTTGCCGGCCAATTCATCGGGATGATAACCCAGAACATCTTTGACCACATGACTGACATATGTGTAGAGTCCTTCTGCATTTATTTCCCATGCAATGGTTCGGCTTTGCTCGGCCAACTGGTTAAAACGGGCTTCACTCTCTAACAATGCCTTTTGTGCTTCATTCCTTGTAATTGCCCCACCAATGATTTCAGCGACAACCTGCAGCATGGTAATCTGGTGCTTCGTCCAGGTGTAGGGTTTATTAACGGCATCGAACCCCATAAATCCGATCAATTTATCACGTTCAATGCAAATCGGGAGGCATATCAGCGATTTTATATCCTGAGCCTGGAATTCCAACTTTTCGGTTTCTGCTTCCGGCGGTAAAGCATTAACATCAGGAATGTGCAGCGGTTGCAATTTTAACATGGATGCTTTCCACCAGGGCATGGTATCTACGGGAAAGTTCTGAATGCGGTCTTTCTGGGGTATAATTTCCGGTGCGCACCATTCATGAGAATTATTCATAATCACCAAATCTTCTGAAAAACGGAACACATAGCTTCGATCCACACGGAACAACTCACCCAGGCTTGCCAAAACCAGATCCACTGCCTGATCAAATTCATCTCCATTTACATTTACATTTACAAACCGCGACGATATCCCGGCGATTGTCTGTTGAAAGCGCAATTCAAACTTTTCCTGCTGCCGGCGATGGTAAGCTTCCGTTCGTTCTTCATTGGTGCAAAGTTCTTCAGTGATTCGCTTCATGGGACGAATCACCAGTGCCGGGATAAAAAACAGACCATTTACCAATACCATCACCAGCAGTAGAAATGCAGTTGCTCCCATAAGCATTTTTAAGAGCGGGCTGTCCTGATAATGCAAAATAAAGAGAAAACAAAAAAAAGTGGTTACAGCTAATATCAGCGTTGGTATCCAAAGTCTGTAAAAAGCCCGGTTGCTTTTCATGTTAACACCTATATCTCTTTTTATTATTCAAATGAAAAATTTTAAAAAAGCAATTTTCTTGATAATTTTCAAAGAGCAATTTTCGCGCCAGACTGTCAAGCCAGAAACCATAGGATGCCATTTTTCGTATAATCATATTTCTTGACACACAACAAGCATTTTGCGATAGTTTAGGTGACCAGCAAAAAAAAATAGCTACCCAGAAAACGAGCAAGAGTAAATATTTATTTAACTTTATTTTTAAACTATGGAGGTGTTTATGGGCGTCAAAGTACTTATAAAAAGAGTTGTACCGGAAGACAAAGCCAGGGAAATGATCCCCCTTTTCAGGCAAATGAGATCCCTGGCCATGAACCAGGAAGGCTACATTTCAGGGGAAACCTTGCGCAACCTGAACAATCCTGAGGAGTTTCTGGTCATCAGCACCTGGGAATCCTCCGATGCCTGGGTCAAATGGCTTAACAGCAGTTATCGTCAAGAGATTCAGGAAAAAATAGATGACCTCCTTGGGGGGCCAACCGGATATGATGTTTACCATTACGGTTTCAGCGAATAGCAATGATCCAAAAAACAAGCAAGTTTGGATCATTATTTTTATTTCCTGCAAACTGGGGAAATAAAATCGTGCATATGAATGTAGCCGTCCTCATGCACGGAATTAAGGGACGTGGAATGAAATAAAATACGAATAATTGATTTGAGTGTAACCTGTTTGTTTGAATGAATGAATGAATGAATAAAAAACCGTGAGGCCGGAGTGCGAAAGTTGTGTTTTCGCCTGAGCGGCTGCAAACCGGTTCGCCCAAAAAAAAGATTTACCAACCAGAAACGGGTTTAGGGTGCTCGGATAAATCCCCACCGACAAAAGACCGGAGTTCACACAAACAGGTTATACCCTGGAATGTTATTGTTCCCTTGTTCGGCCATCTGTTTAGGTCTAAAATAAGCGAGTTTATAACAAAAAATGACCGTTGTTCAATATCATTTTCATGGTCGGCGCGCTTGCGATAAAACTGCACAATCTCATGGGTTGAGCGGAGCAGGTCATTGGTTATATGAAAAAAATAACGAATGTCATCAAACAAGAACAAGATGCCCTGAATGACATTGATTTTCTTTTTTAAAACAACGATCCGATAGGCCTTTTCGCATTTGCCGGGTTGATATGAAAATTCGGATACATATTCGGATTCGGTTTGAAG
>SKZT01000207.1 GCA_007127235.1 Desulfobacteraceae bacterium | reverse complement strand
CGATAGGTTTCCTTGTTTTCAATAGTCCGCAGGATTTTGGTCTGGGCTGAAAGGCTCATATCCCCGATTTCATCCAGAAAGAGCGTGCCGCCATCAGCCTGCTCAAATTTACCTTTTTTTGCCTCTACGGCACCGGTAAAAGCACCTTTATCGAAACCGAACAGTTCGCTTTCCGTCAAACTATGGGGAAGGGCCGCGCAATTGATACACACAAACGCTTTGGTTGCACGCCGGCTGTGTTGATGTACGAATGCGGCGGCCAATTCTTTGCCGGTGCCGGTCTCGCCAGTTATCAGCAAGGTGCTGTCCGACGCCGCGACTTTTTTCAAGTAGGCTTTTAGCTCAATTATCCTCCGGCTGTTTCCCACCATGTGCTGCAAAGGCATGTCTGTATCATGCCCTTGACTGCTTTTGAATGGAGAAGACAGGCATCTTAGGATCGACTCATGCAGTTCATCTTCTTCACAGGGGTATGACAGACAATCGTTGGCGCCAGCCCGCATGACAGCCAAAACATGAGAAGCGGAAATCTTCTTCATAACGACCACCACAGGCAGCCAGGGATCCTGCCCGCGGACCAGGTGAATTGCGTTTAGATCCAGGTTTGTTTCATGGTGTTCCACCTGTAAAATAACCAGGTCGGGCTGCATTTTCCGGATTTTATCCTGAAGACCTGTAAGGCAGGATACGCCGACAGCCTGGTAGCCTTCACAAATCAATAATTTTTTTACTCGTTGCATAAAAAGCTGATCTGATCCGACCGTTAGGACTGATATAGATTCCATGGATCGCCTCCGTCAAGCTATCGTGCAAAAATTGCTTTTTGACCGTGATTGATTTAAACGCACGAACCTAAAAATCCTTCTGACCCCTTTGCTAAATGGGAACACGGCTATCTGAATTCAGTAGTGCGCTGTAGGGAAGAAATTAGCTGAATGTTAAGTTGTGCTCAAAAATTGCTTTACTGTGCCTGGCGACTTGGCAGTCGTGGTCCTCGGTTTCTGAGCAAATTTCCGCATCGTTGACCTCCTTCCGTCCTTTTATAATGCCTCATTGGGAGCGGCTCAACAACACCATGTTACAAAAAGCAACATTGCGGTTCAATCGAGGGTGGGGGAGGATACCACCATTTGTGCTCTGGCTACGATTTTTATGGCTTGGTGTTATTTTTTTTGCAGTTTTTTTACTTTTTTAATCAGTTCCCGGGAAGGAAATGCCCTTATAACCAGTTAAGGCCACCGGCTATATGAATTTTTAAATTCACTTGAAAATGACCTTTAGTATAAACTCAAGAGAATAAAAAAGTCAATAATTATTTAAGAAATTTGCTATTTTTTGCAGTGGAACTCTTCCAGAATTGAAATGAGTGTAACCTGTTTGTGTGAAATCCTATTTTTCTGTAGGTGCGAATTCATTCGCACTTTTAATCCGGCACGGATTTACAGAAAATTCCCTAGAGGCCCCCAGCAACTTTTTCCCTGGAGGAACGGGCATAGACACTATAATGGACATCGGGGTTCACATTGTGCGAATGAATTCGCACCTACAATTGAGCGCAAGTCTTTTTACACAAACAGGTTACACTCAATTGAATTTGCCTGATGAGTTTGTTTTTAGGCTGCCAGGGAGTGTTTTGCCCTCACCCCGGCCCTCTCCCAGAGGGAGAGGGAGTGTTTTGCCCTCACCCCGGCCCTCTCATAGGGGGAGAGGGAGTGTTTTGCCCTCACCCCGGCCCTATCCCAGAGGGAGAGGGGAGTTTTTTCCCCTCACCCAAAGGAAATAGGGAGTGCATTAGTTAAGTTGCTTTTGGGGATGGGGGAGGGGGCATTTTCTGATATTTGCTGATGAAAAACCAGACCGGTAATCCTGCCAGAAGGATTGCCATGCCCACTAATGCTCCTTTTCCCGTATAGATAAGGCTTGAGTAGAGCATGTACCCGGAGGCGAGCAGAAACAGAATCGGGGGAAGGGGATAAAAGGGGATCCGGTAGGCAGAGGGTGGCGTTTCGTTTCGAAATCTGAAAACAAACAGAGACAAGGTTGTAAGTAAAATAAAGAACCAGAAAACAGGCGCAGTGAAATCGACAATGGTTTCTATGGCCTGCTTTGACAATGCGCCCACCCCAACCAGAAAAAGCGCCATGGTGCCTTGAACAAGCAGTGCGTTCACAGGAGAATTTCTTGACTTGTTCCAGTTTCCCATAAACCGGAGCAACCTGAAATCTCGTCCAAGAGCGTAATTGGTGCGGGCACCGGTTATTATGGTGGCGTTCGCCGTGGATATTGCGGCAACAACCACAATCAATACAACAAACAAGGCACCCACCGGACCAAATATTCGTTCAGTCAGATCAAATGCAACGGTTTCTGACTCTCTCAAACCCTCAAATCCCAACACGTATATATAACTCATATTAACAAAGAGATACAGAGCGGTTATTGCGACAATACTTAAGACAAGCACCCGGACAATTGTCTTTCTGGCGTTATGAAGTTCTCCGGTAAGATATGCGGCTTCACTCCAACCGCCGTAAGTGAGTAAGACAAAAATCATGGCAAGCCCGGCGGAACTGCTCGAGAAAGGCCGTATTTGGGTTTCCGAAAATGACAGGCTTAAAGCCTCGGACGATGGATTGACGAATGCGGCAATAACTATGCCCACAAGAGCAAGGATGATGATGGATGTGAGAGTATTTTGCGTGCGCCTGGAATGGCTTGTTCCCATGATATTGAGTGCTGTCAGGATAAAAACAGTGACACCGGCGTAAATGGATGAACTGTATGTGCCCAGATCAAAAATAAGGGTGGCATAATCACCAAGGATAAAAGCAATAAGAGCGATTGACCCTACTTGTATAACAGTCATTCGTCCCCATGAGAGAAAAAAGCCCGTCACCTGTCCGAACCCTTTTCTCAAAAAATAATATTCCCCTCCGGCATTTGGCATGGAGGAGGAAAGTTCGGCATAACAAAGAGCCCCCATCAGGGAGATGAAACCTCCAGCTACCCAGAACAATAAGAATTGAAGCTCACCGGATGAATTGGAAGCGATTATCGGAGGAAGTCGAAAAATTCCTATTCCGACCACAATTCCAATCACGACGGCTATTGAACTTAAGGTGGTAAAAGAAAGCTGCGGGCCTCGAAATTCAGATTGGTTCATCTTATCCTCAGTTTCGCATTCCAGTTTTCGACCCTGGTGGTCCGGCCACTAGTTATGTGCATTATTCCGGTTATGGAATCCCCATCAGCTCGTGCGCTGAAAGCATAGCGTTTTGCGTCTTGAGGATCCTCAGCCAGAAAACTTACCCTTTCTCCGGCGACAGCAGGATCCCGAACTTGCAATTTCTTGTTTCCTTTACTTAACTTGACGCTGATTTTTTGAAAATCCTGTTGAACATCCATGATGAAATTTTCACCATCAACACTCCATTCCCATCTTCCCCTGATATCCGCAGGTATTATCCAGTAATAAACATCGCGGTTGTCTTCCCGAACATGCTCATCAGCTTCCCACCGCCCCATGCTGAAATCATGTGATACTATCCGGGTGCCCGGCTTAAGTTGTTCAAAAAGAGTGGGCTTTAGACTTAAGTTTACATGCTGAAAAAGATACAGGGTAATTACGGTTGCCCTGCTGATATCAGCCTCGAACAGGTCTCCCTCAAGAAACTGGACCCTTTCCGATACTCCTGCCGATACTGCATTTTGTGCCGCCTCTGTGACTCTCTCTGGATTCAGGTCCACACCATGTCCGAAAGCCCCCCTTTGAGCAGCTGCTATTACAATACGACCGTCTCCCGAACCCAGGTCAATGACGTAATCTCCAGGGCCGACCCTTGCAACGTTTAGCATCGCTTCTACAACTGAATGTGGCGTTGACACATAAGGCACATCAAGCTGTTGGGCATGACAGGTATCGCCTGCGGCCAGCAAGAACCATGACAAGAAAAACAAAACTGCTGAAGACAGGGTTAATCTCTTGAATGTTTTCATTAATGATTTTACTCCTTTTTTCCATTAAAGCATGATCAGCTTATACAGATCAATATCAGATTTCATCTCTTTAATGTAAAATATTTAAGCTTAACAATACAGCTATTGCTCTATTTTACCTTTTAAAAAGGTGTATATGAGTCTGGGTTGTCGAACTTATGCATCATTGTCATACAGAATCCCTATTCAGGCGGCCCGTGCGCCTGTTATGGATTACATAGCATCAGAAGGTGCCAATGGTATTTAGTGCCTGTCCGGAATCTCCTATACTCCCTCTCCCTTTGGGGGAGGGCCGGGGTGGGGGCTGAATGATATCAGGAGGTTATCTTTCCCTCCCCCAGCCCCTCCCAGAGGGAGAGGCGTTTTCGGACAAGCACTAATTATGCCAAAATCTTTATTGATAAACATCGGGGTTCACATTGTGCGAATGAATTCGCACCTACAAATGAGATAAACATCGGGGTTCACATTGTGTGAATGAATTCGCACCTACAAATGAGATAAACATCAGGGTTCACATTGTGCGAATGAATTCGCACCTAATAATTGAGCACAAGTTTTTTGCACAAACAGGTTCAATGTTATTCGTTTATACTATCCTCCCAGGATTTTTTGGCTTTCATATCACCAATGAGAAACCGCACGCCCTGGTTGACCACCGGGTTCAGCCAGAGGATCTGTTCAAAGATGTGCTCCGCCTCTTCAAACTGTCCAAGACGCCAGAGGCACAAGCCATAGCCGTGCATGCAGCGCAGAAACGGACGGTTATTGATCAGGCTCCACGGCAGCACGCCGGTAAAATCGTCACCCAGAGATAACTCGCCGATGCGTAGTCCGACTTCGTAATGCCGGATGGCATCTTTTGGACGGAGGTGAAAGATAAAAGTGCCCAGATGCGAATGGGCATCGAGGCAGCGCAGGTCTGCCTGGCACAGTTCCATTAAAATCTGAATAGCCTCTGCCCCTTTGCCGGCATCTTTGAGATCGTTGGATATGGTGATGGGGTCATTGAAAAGATCGTCAGGATCCTCACCGGGCAGAACCTGTTCCATCTCATACATGGGGCGGGGACCGTGAGCAATGATTGTCCGGACCCATTGTTCGTTAGCTTCGTCT
>SKZT01000317.1 GCA_007127235.1 Desulfobacteraceae bacterium | reverse complement strand
TCGCATGAGTAGATCCCATCCGGTGGTTAAAAACCCCCGACTTTAACATGTCACCCTTCCAGGGTTTTTGTTGAATTCTGCCTGTTTTTTTTATTCATCTTGCTCCTTTAAGCCAAAATCACAATACTTTTAGACTTTTGCGTGGAAAAGGATGTCGTGGATGAAATCATTTTCAGAACCCAGAACCTACGAAACCGGTTAAAAGGTGGCAGATCGGCTGAGAAGGTATATCCGTGAAAAGGAAATTGACTCCGAGGCCAGGATATTCCCGATAACCTATGCAGCTGCAAGACTATTGGTAAAAAAGGCTGGAGATTTGCAATAGCCACGATCAAAACTATAGGTCTCGCTTTTACTGATTTTACCCGAACTTTTTGCGAAATTATATAATTTGGCAAACTTGGCTAAGCAAACTCAATCGAAAAGTTCTTGGAAAAAATGTTCCATCGCTGTGAATGCTCTCTGGGCCACCACAGGATGGTATTCGGCTCTTCCGGTCATGGTCGCATAAGGATCGGTGAAAGAATGCACAGCCCCGCCATGGTAGTGCTTCCCATATTCCATTGGGGGTATATTAACGCTATTAGATTTTCACCCCAATGAAAACCTGCATTGGGTAATTACCCTCTCCCAAAAGATACTTATCATAAACACCATCCAGAGTTGACTGGTGCAAAACCAGGCCATTATCCCGGAATACTTTTTTCCAATCCTTCTGCGAGAACAGCCCAAGAACATGGCGATCCATATGGACGGTGAGTTTTTCCTGCTGACGAATCAGGTATATCAAAGTTGCTTCATAGCTATTCTGTGTGGATGGATTTATGTGGTTATTCTCCAATAATGTGATATGTATGCCATCCTTTTCACCGGTATATGCAAAATTATTGTTTTGAAAGGTTTCCAGAGTCTTTCCAACCACCAACAGGATTCCGCTTAGCTTCAGATGATGCACAGCCGTTTTGATAGCCTTGTTCAAATCATCAAGGGTAACCATGTAATCAATGCAATCTGGAATAACTACCGCATCAAACTGTCGGTTCAAGCGCAGCGACCGGATATCGCCCTCTATATACTCGATATCGGGATGTGTGGATCGTGCCTTGCCTATCATTCCCGAGCTTATGTCGACACCTGTGATGGTAAAGTGCCGCTTGAACACCCAGTCCATTCCACCAGCCCCACTTCCCAGATGCAGTAGGGTTGTGAAGTGATTGGCCGCATATTTATGGATCAGCGAAATATAATGGCTGACCTCGTCCTCGTAATCAGATGGCTTTACAAACCAGTCAACTGTCCACGATAGATCATTGTAGGCCTTCCAATTTGACATGCCTTCTCCTTTGTTCATCTGCAGGCATAAGACACGATGGCTTTTTGCCGTCCGAGTGCATTTGCCTTTTTAGTACCCTGATTCAATTCAGCATTCGCGGGAAAAATCGACCCGTTCGTTATTTTTATCTGATCCATATTTCCGCCAATTTTAAATTCGATCCTTCCAATAGTCCGGTTTTCTGTGAAGATTTGCAATTGCCACGATCAAGATTTCTTTTTCTCGTTTTTGTTATAACCCCATATGGAAAACGCCGGGTTTGACATCTCCTTGTTCGTTTTGAATATGGATGCCATGCTTCAGGAAATTTGCCCATCCTATCCAGAGCATTCAAGACTTTAGCCAGAAACGTATCTCCAAGACCATGAACTTCGTAATTGTAATATTCAATAGCATCATCCAGCTCTTTTTGAGCGATTTACAGAAAATTGATCTCCATCTTTATCTACCTGTATTTCTGAAGAACTCTTTCTAAAGAAATTGCCTTGATTCTCCCTTGATCATAGGCATCAAGCCTATCCTCGGCCTCTCTTGCCCACAATTCGTCAATCTCTTTGTCAGGCTTGTCAAGATTGGAAATAAGCTTGTCGATGAGCTGTGCCTTTTCGGAGGGGGTGAGCTTTAATGCCTCTTTGAAAATATTGTCGGTGATGGTCATATATTTCTCCTTTAGATTCTTTCCGTTCAACCTAGCCCCAAAAATCATATTGCCGATCGACCCCAAAAAAAAGAATCGGTCTAAAAAACTGACGCCGAAGGGAAACTTATCATATGGCTTCGGCGATTTCCAAGAGTTTAACAATTTATATGATCGAAAAATAACATTCAGGAGAGGATTTATCAGGTATGACTTTTTTATCCTTGACAATCCAAGAGCTTTAAAACTCAACGTTTGGATAATTATCGTTGAACGACTAAGGTCAGCGGCTTAGTCTGAATTATCACCGAAAAGACTGAGCTGCTTTTTATCTCTTTCCAGTCTTTTGGCTTTTTTCTTTTCGGCAATCATTCGGTTGATCTCCAACCGACGGGCCTTTTTGCGTTGCAATTTTTCTTCTGCCAAGCGCTTTCTCTCGGTCATAAACCGTTCAATTTCTGCGGATTCCTCTTCGTTTGCAGTTTCAAAGACAATTTCTTTTCCGAATATTTCACTGGCCGTGCTTTTATTGATTACAAAGCCCTCCGGCGTAGTATAAAAAGTATTCATGTCCGTAATGTCCGATCTACTGTATTCCGGATGTCCAATGCGGATATTGCAAGTTTTTATGATCAGATTCGCTTTGTTGCCTATTGTCGATTTTTTCGTTTGAAAAAACTCGCAGAGTGCATCCAATGTAATACGGTGTCCATCCGGATTGGTATCATCATAAAGAAAATTTAAACGAGCAATCGCGTGAATGAGGGATGCGGCCCAGATTTCATTTTTACCTCGCGTAATGGTCAGACTCCTCTCACGACCGACGACATCACATAGATGCAGCATGTACTCCTTGTACACTTTATGCAGATTTGATTCACAAAACTCCTCAATCATTTTTTTGATGGCTTCGATTTTTAATTTTTTATCTTTAGTAAACATTGATTTTCCTATCCTTCATTTTTTACGATTCAATGATCGGAGTATCCCGATTACTTTTATATGTATCTTTTGCATTTTGCTTAGTAGTGCCATATTATTCAAAGTCGGGAAGTTCATTATAGACGGCTTTTTTGAGCAAATCCAAACTCAACTATTCTTGCATGACATGCCTTAATCCTTCAATAAATTCAAGTTATGAATCGTTTCGGTATTCTTGAATTTTCAGAGCCGGGAATATTCAGGTTTCGGATAATCTGGTTGAACAATGAGCTATCCCGCCACAACGCAGATGCTCAATCATTCACAACATGCACATCTTGCGTTCGATGTTTAGGGGCTGGTTGGACTGTTTTTATGCCTTATCTTTGTGTTGAACCAGCACTTTACCAATTGAAAATGCCTCACCAATGAGAGCGCCTAATCCGTAGTAAAGACCTGAATCGGGCATAAATAGGATTGGATCAAGCTCTTCAATGTTCACCTGGCGTTTATTGGTAACAAGCATTTCATCTACCTTGACATCCATTACTTCACCAATAAACTGCGTATGAAATCCAAGCTCATGGATAGCAGCAAGTCGACATTCGAGAACGAGTGGAAACTCACTAACGTAGGGTGCGTCCACCAAAGTACTGGCCACAGGTGTCAGGCCCAATTCTTCAAATTTATTATGATTACGTCCAGAAACCAGGCCAATGTAGTCCACTTGGGCAGCATTGGCCCGAGAAGGCAAACTAATGGTGAATGCTTTCCGAGATACAATATACGCATGTGAGGCTGTTGCTGAACGCAAAGAAATCGATATGCATGGTGGCCGTGAACATGCAATACCTCCCCAAGCTGCAGTCATCACATTAGCCTGACCGTTTTCGTTGTACGTGCCCACGACCATAACAGGAGCGGGATAGAGAAGTGTTTTTGCGCCCAAAGAAGTCTTCATTTGCAATCTCCTTAATATTACGATGTCTTGGATAAACCAGACGACGAAAATTATGTGTTCAAAAGATTCGGCCAGCAGCCCAACAATTATTAAGTTTATTCGCACAAAACGCGGAATCCCGGTTTTCTGTCTGTATAAAACACCTTTGTTGCGGCACCTTAAAAAAAAACATAACTATCCAATCAGGCCTTATCGGCTTTTGAGATGTTTTATCATAACGTCTTATATGGATCAGCATAAAAACCTTACTTGCAGTCTCATGCACTATATTTGCAGATAATTCAAGTTTTGAATTGGAAAGGTATCAAGGTTAATTCCTTTTCATCAATGCAGACAAAGATGACATCATCATTTAACCCGTCGACCGACACTATGCATCTCAGCACGTCGCCCCGTAGAGTCCATTGGTAACCCAAAATTACCCCGAATGCATTCACCAAATATTGAAAAATTTTCTTGATAAACCTATCGAAAATCTGCCATACAATTTGGTAAGAGATTAAAATTTCTATAAAATAAATTTTAAACAGATCATTTCCAAAGACCGAGTGTCCTCGCACCAAAAAGTATTTGGCACCATCATCAAATATTCTTGAAAACCGAGATGTATTTCCGTGAAAAAGGGCCTATTAAACGCAGGTGTAAGGAGGAAAGAAAAAATTGGAAGAAAGCTTGCCCCGACCTTATCGTCTGGAAAAGGAACTGTCATGGCTTTTCGATTTGGAGAGCAAAATAGATACGGTGCTTTCAGTTTCCATGTATTATCTAAACGAATTTATGGATTCCGAAAGGTCATCAGTATTTCTTTTCCAACACGGGAACCAAAAACTTACAATCTTTTCGTCCCTTGATCTTGAGAAGAATGAAATCCGAATTCCAAAATCCTGCGGTGTGGCTGGTTGGGTGTTTGAAAACCGAAGGCCTGTGGTTATAAATAATGCCCATGAAGATAGCCGTTTTTATAAAGAAGTAGATGATATGACACGTTTTTTTACGCGTAATCTGATCTGTACGCCTCTAATTGATAACAAGGATAATTGTTTAGGAACACTTCAATCTTTAAACAAGAAGGCAGGAGACTTTACAACCGACGACATAGAATTATTGAACCTGGCGGCACGTATGGTGACTGTTGCCATTACAAAAGCAGACGTTATATTGAAGTCATAGATAGTGCCCGGGGTGATGAAAATTGTCACAAAATTGGCCTAAAAAATCCTCTGAGTTTTGTTCCGCTGCATAGTTCTTAGATACCAGGTGTCAGGTGTCAGG
>SKZT01000216.1 GCA_007127235.1 Desulfobacteraceae bacterium | reverse complement strand
GCAAAAAAATATCATTTCATGATTGTCAAGAATTAAAATCCGAAAACTCAAGAATATAAAAGAGAGAAAAAAATTGGATTGTTCATCTATACAGTTCAGCGGTCATGCTATAACAAGGATGTTTCAAAGGGCTCTGAGTAAAAACACTATAAGACGAATAATCGTGGAGGGAGAGGTCATCGCTGGTTACCCGGACGATTGCCCTTATCCAAGTTACCTTTTGCTCGGCTATTGCGAAGATGGACCGATTCACATTGTAGTCGCCCAAGACAAAGCATCTGGACAGTGTTTTAAGTCACGGCGTATAAACCCGATCGGGATAAGTGGTCGGAAGATTTTAGATCAAGGAGGCAGCAATGAATTGTGTCATCTGTAAAACAGGACAGATCGCAGCTGGTAATGCTATCGTTACTTTGCAACGAGGTGAAACGACTGTAGTGATCAAAAACGTTCCTGCCGACGTGTGTGATAATTGCGGGGAGTATTATCTTTCTGAGGAGATGGCCGAACGCGTGCTGGAGTTGGGAGAATCTGCGGTGAAAAAAGGGGTCGAAGTGGAAGTTATGCGTTGGGCCGCTTAGTTTCAAGCGGGGTCTGACCCTGGCAACCTATTGTTTTTATAGACAATGATGCATAGAATAAGGGTTGAAATGGCCTTAGAGTGTGCTTTTTGATGCTAAAAAGAAGCTTCTAAGCCTTGTCTTCTGGATATAATGGAAAAATGGTATGTGAAGCAGCGATGACTGAAAACCGGTGCGGCCGCAAATGTGGGGCGGGCAAACCGCCCCCCGGTGCTTGCAGGCGATATTGTATTATGGACTTCACACTTAAAATATAGGGAGATCTACTCACCATCTTCCTGGGCCACGTCACGGCTTCACCTTCCAGACCTTTCAGGAGTTTTTCCGGCATCCGGCCCCCAAAGCAGTGGTTCTGCGCCACGATATCGACAAGCTGCCGGCCAATTCCCTCAAAATGGCACACCTGGAGCATGATCTCGGGGTGGCGGGGTCCTATTATTTTCGGGTGGTGCCCGGGGTGTGGGATGCGGGTGTGATGAAAAACATCACGGCACTGGGCCATGTTATATTACCGATACCGGCAGAAAATGGAATTATGCGGCAGCCAGTATTCGGGATCGGGTGAATTCCGGTTTTGACTTACCAATAACAAGCACACAGCATTTGATTAAGCTGGTCGAGGGCTGATCTGCCGGATAAGGTGATGATCAATGTTCATCCCCAGCGGTGGCATGACCGGGCGTAGCCGTGGGTGAGAAAAAGAGTTTTTTCTTGCCCGACCCGTAATAGATAATGCAACAATGGAGAGTGTTTGCTTGATTTAATCCTGGTTGATTGTTATACATCTAATAGGTGTATAGATGACCATGTCCATTTTTATTAAGGAGAAAGTTTATGCGAACCAATATAGACATTGACGAAGGTTTACTTCAAGATGCTCTATCAATCAGCAATGTCCGAACCAAAAAAGAACTTATCCACGAAGCGCTTCGGGTATATATCAAGCTGAAGAGAAGAAAGGATTTAACTGATCTATCCGGTCGTATCGAGCTTAAGCAAGACTTTGATCACAAAAAAATGAGGGAATTAAGAAAGTGATATTGGTTGATACTTCTGTTTGGATTGAAATATTTCGAGATAAAACAGGGGATGTTGTTTCCAAATTTCGCCAAATCACAAAACCCTATCCTGCGGAGTTGTTTCATCGGGCAGACTTAAGGACAGAAGATGAGAAGATGGGAAGATAAGGGTTGCCGGTTATTTGTTCCGGATAACAGATAACAGATAACGGGTAACTGGGATCGGTTATCTGTAGGCAGTTTTTGCTGAAAAAATGGCTGATGGCTTGTTACTTAATCCGGGGTCGGGATTGCCAAAATCTGCTGTCGGGGGTATTCTTTCAGAATAGGCTATAATATACCAAAGTTCAAATGCTCATATGACATGATCTGATAGGACTAAGCAAGATTTATATTCGGCAAAAAATGGAGAAATTCCGTGAAAAAAATCATAAAAATTGAAATTTACCATGACGGTGAGTTTTATTGCGCCCGGTGCCTTGATTATGACATCTTTACACAGGGTCAAACCCTTGATGAAATTGTTCATAACGCAAAAGAAGCAGTCATACTGTATTTTGAGGATGAACCCGCAGAGCTGGAAGGTTATGACAGAAGTCCCACCATCTTTTCCATGATGGACCTTGGAGAAGTTCATGTCTGAAAAGCTCCCCTCGGTTTCCGGAAAGGTACTGATAAGCTTTCTGGAATCTTTAGGATATGAAGTTGTTCGTCAACGCGGCAGCCATGTCCGGTTGCTCAAAGTAACACCGGCAGGCAAACATAAACTGACCATCCCTGATCACAATCCCATGGCAAAAGGCACCCTTGCGGATATTTTGGGCAAGGTTTCCATATGGTGTCAGATTGACAAACAGGAGATCATTACCAAGCTCCGCTCACGGTAAGCTGGCCGACTACAGCAGCCGGCCTTTTTCATTCCTTCTGTTAAAAAAATGGACGTCCGTGACCACCATTTGCATGCACGGCAGCCCGCTTTCCAAACACGATAATCGAAGACTTTGGGACACGCATACACGAGCCGGAAATGCAATAATGAACCTGGCGTCGTTCAATTTTAATAATAAAAGATTAATGCTGGTTTTTCTCTATATTATCATCGTCATTGCCCTTCACCTGATTCCCATGGGCGGCTATTCGATCAACAGGATGAATTTCGGACCTTTCCGTGGGGATTATCTGATTCACCTGATATGTTTTCTCCCCTGGATGTTTTTGTTAACCTTCAGTTCACATAAAAGAAAAATCGGGGCCTTGAAAGGGTTGGCCTGGATGGGCATTGGAATAATTCTTGCCGTAATTGTTGAAACGATCCACTGCTGGCTTCCGCACAGGAGTTTCAACCCTATGGATGCCATGTTCAATGTCGCAGGAGTGGTAGTCGGAGCCGGAGTGTTTTTTGCCCGCCAAAAACTGTCATTTGTCTGGCACCAGACACCAGATAACCCATAACAGATAACGATTACAGATAATCAGGATATTTCAATGCTGAATTCATACAATAACGACAATCCGGTTTGGGATTTTCCAGATGGCACCATAACAAACAAAAAAGCTTTAATACGTGTAATCGGCATTGCCCTGTTTGATCTCCTGTTGTTGCTTATCTCCTTTTACACAATCCATGTTTTAAAATATGGGACCATGGTCATCGAAAATCGGCAGAATGACTTTGTCATTCTGGTGCTGATTTCCTGGCTGGTTTTATCCATTATACTGAAAAAATTTTCTTCCCTTTATCACCATTCGATGATTCAGGGAATCGGGTCCATCATTTTGACCTCGCTGATGATGGCTGGGTTGATATCCCTGATTCTGGTCATGCTCGGTTTGACATACATGTCCCGGATTCTGGTATATGGCACCATTTTTACCCATGCTCTTTTTGAGCTGACATTATTTATCGGCTATTATAAGGTTTTCAAAAAGAAGGAGTTGGCTCAGGAAAAGATACTGCCCTTAAAAAGGCCTGATTTGTCCAATTTATCGGTATCCCTGATGGTTTGGGAAGCCTTTGTGCTGCTTATTGCTATCGTGATGGGAGTGTTCTGGAAACAGGGCTCTTTTATCTGGTCGGCCCATAGTTGTGATATCCTTTGTATGTTTTTAAGTGTCTGGCTGCTGACATCTCTTGTGCTGCGAAAGTTTGAAAAGGACAATTTTAATTCGGTCTACAGCCTTGCCGCATTAAATATCAAATCTTCATTGTGCATGGCAGTCGGCCTGGCATTTATTATCCACGGGTTTCATTACTACTATCTTTCACGCGCCCAGATATTCGGGACACTGGCGATTTTCGCCGTTTTGGAACTGGCCGTGTTCTGGCTTTATTATCGCCACAGAGATTACAAAAAGGCTGAACAGGAAGCGGAGTATCAGCTCAGTACCAGACAGAAACAATTCCAGTGCTCGTTGCCCTCTGAAGGGGAAAAAAATGAACCATGCGCAGATCCTGTTGACCTGAAAATACACCACGCCCTTCATTTTTTTGAGCCGAACCTGTACCCGTTTATCCGCAAACGCGTCGACCTTTCATCAATCGACGCTTCTGAAAGCGCCCTGGTGTACACGGATAATTTTTTCAACCTCGATGTCTTGGAAAACTTCGGGCGCAAAATGATTGTCAATCTTCACAAAATCAATGATATGCGGTTTTTAAACCAATATTTTCTGCTGGCCCATGCCAAATTAAAACCCTACGGTTACCTGGTGGGCAAGGCCCATACACTGGCTACACACAAAACTCATTTTTTCAGGCAGTTTTCCGGTCAATATATAAGCCGGTTTTTGTATATGTTCGACTTTTTATGGCACAGGATTTTTCCCAAACTGCCTGTCACCAAAAAGCTGTATTTCGCCCTGACCAAGGGAAAAAATCGCCTGGTATCCAAAGCCGAAATTTTCGGACGTCTCTTTTTTTGCGGTTTTCGCCCAATCGCCGAGATCGAGATTTCCGACCGTTTGTATTTTATTGCTCAAAAGGTCATGACACCATCAGAAGATCCCAACCCCACTTTACGGGCCCCTGGTTGGACTGAACCGCTCAGGAATCCACGACAAACCGATCACCGTTTATAAATTCAGAACCATGCATCCTTTTTCGGAATACCTTCAGGCGTACGTTTATTCGCAAGGCGGATTGATAAATGGTGATAAATTTGAGAATGATTTCCGGGTTACGGATTGGTGACGGTTGATGCGAAAGCTTTGGATCGATGAGCTTCCAATGCTCTACAACTGGATCCAGGGGGATTTGCAGCTGGTTGGGGTGCGACCCCTGAGTCAGTACAAACTGGGACTGTATCCTCCGGAACTGCAGGAGCTGCGCAAAAAGGTAAAGCCGGGACTTGTTCCCGCCTATTACGCTGATCTCCCCAATAGCTTTGAAGAATTATGCGCTTCAGAGCAACGCTATGTTGAAGCTTTTATGAAAAAACCGTTTTTGACTCAATGGCGGTATTTCTGGAAAGCTTTCTGGAATATTGCTTTCAAAAGTGCAAGAAGCGGATGAATTTGTACGTCGGTG
>SKZT01000316.1 GCA_007127235.1 Desulfobacteraceae bacterium | reverse complement strand
GGAAGCCGCGTCACAATCAGGTTTAAAATTTCATCCAGGTTGTGTGTGGAGTTGATTTTTTTGCTTATATCATAAACTGCCTTGAAATAATTCAGCTGCCGGCTTTGCTCTTCATATATCCGTGCATTTTCAATGGCTATTCCGCATTGTTCAGCCAGTGCAGCCACAAAAGCAATCTCCTGCTGGTCAAATTTACGGGTATTTCTGGTGAGCAGCCTGAGAATTCCGCTAATTTTACCTCTGATAGGAATCGGCACCACCAGGATACTTTTTATGCCTTCCTGCATGGCCTCGGCAGGATATTGGAGACGAGGATCCTCAGGAGCATCCTCGATGGCAATTGCGTTTCCTTTCAGGGCTTCCATGACACTGGTTTCCGTATCCACGGCACCCCGGCTCAAATAGATATCACTGAGGCCTGAGGCCGCATGCAATACCAGTTTCTTACCGGTAATATCCAAAAGCCTTATGGTTGCGGCATCAACCCCAACCACTTGTGGAATCTTTTCAGCAATGAGATTGAAAACTTCTTCCATATTCAAGTTGGAAGTAATCGCTTTGGTAACATCGATAAACAGCTGAAGGTAATCCCTTTCTCGATCCATCATCAGATTTTATGCTCCTTCCCCTGTGTTTATTATTATAATATATAAAATATTACCTTTTAAATACACCGATAGCAAGGATCATTTATGAACAATGTTGACATCTTATCCCTGTTTTTCCTCGGCTTGACCGGTACAGGGCATTGTATCGGAATGTGCGGACCATTAATTATAGCCTTCCCCGGTCAAACCCAAAAAGTGTCAGCCCATCTGCTTTATCATCTTGGAAGAACGCTCACCTACACGGCCATTGGAACGCTTATGGGGGGTATAGGCATTGGAATTGCGGGCCTTGTCACAAAAAGCGGCGTTGACCCGCTGTTGGTAATCACCAAAATACAGGTGATTTTTTCACTGGCGGCAGCCGGTTTTCTTTTTTGGTTCGGCCTTTCGAGGTTGGGCCTTGTGCAGGAACCCTCCTGGATGTCATTGGCATCACCCGACAAAGCCCCGGGATATCGAAAAGCCCTGAGGCTGGCATTTATCCAAAAACGGATGTCAGGAATGCTGCCCATCGGGCTCATGATGGGTTTTCTGCCCTGCGGCCTTTCCTTTGCCGCCTTTGCCAGAGCGCTGGCTGCTCCGGGCCCTCTGCAGGGAGGAGTTTTACTCTTTGCTTTTGCCATGGGTACATTGCCCGGTCTTTTTCTGATCGGAACCGGAGCATCGCGCCTGTTTCAAAAATATCGGAAACATTCCGAAATCCTGTCCGGCATTTTGATGATGGGCATGTGTTTTTCCCTGGCAGCCGATGCCCTGTTGGTTGTTTTAGGATAATAACTATAATCAATCCGCATAAGTCGAGGACTCTCAGGTATTAAACCCGAGAGTCCCCGACTTATGAGCTGTTCACATTTGCTTTTTAACGCCTAAATGCACTACAGCTATGCCATTGGTCAATCTTCGATAAGTAACATTACAAAAACCGATTTTTCTGAGACTTTCCGATAATTTATCCGGAAGTGGAAAGGTTCGGATAGATTCCGGCAAATGGGTGTAGGCTTTTTTCGAACCGGCGATGAGCTGGCCCAAATACGGCATGATGCTGAATGAATAAAAATCGTACAGCCATCGAAAAACGGGGGATACGGGTTTGGAAAACTCAAGGCACATGAGGGTGCCTCCCGGTTTTAAAACCCGGTGCATCTCTTCAAACCCACGCTCCATTCTCGTAACATTCCGGATTCCAAAACCAATCATGGCTGCATCGAAGGTGTTATCGGAAAAAGTGATGTTTTCAGCGTTGCCCAGTAAAAAGCTTATTCTTTTTCCGAAATTCGATACGGACCTTTTTTTCCGCCCGTAATCCATCATGGCCTTATTGATGTCATAAACCACAACCCGGCCTTCAGGGCCGATTTTCCTGGCTGCCAGAACAGCCAGATCAGCGGTGCCGCCACAAACATCAATTACCAGATCACCGGATTTCAAATGCATCATATTAACAGCGGTTTTTTTCCACAGGTAATGAATTCCAAAGGAGAGCAGGGTATTCATAAAATCATACCATCGGGCCACTGAATTAAAGTGATGCAGCACATGTTGGGTTTTTTCATCTTCAGCAACCGTGTTATAACCAAAAAAAGCCTTTTTCTGAACGGATTTTGGATTTTTCAGCACTTTTTCTCTTTTTTTTTCTTCCAACCAGACCTGTTTTGTTGTCATATTTCCCACTCGCTTATTTTCTTATGATTATATTGATTTTTTAACCCCTCATCTGGTTTAAAAGAATACGCTTTTAATTGTCAATGGATCTTTGTATTGTTTTTCAAATTAATGTAAGGTATGGGATAGACAAATAATAACATTGCGCAACACTTTTTAACCATGTCCACTAATGTATCCATGGAGAATTCAAATGAACTTTGGCAAAATTCTCATTGTGGAAGACGATACCATCATTGCCATGGAGTTGTCTGAGCGTTTGAGAGATCTGGAATATGACGTTGTGGGCATTGTCTCTTCTGGTAAAGAAGCCATTGAAAGGGCCGGTGAAAAACATCCTGACGTGGTACTTATGGACATTCGCCTTTCGGGTAAAATGGATGGTGTTGAAGCAGCTGAAAAAATCAGGAAAAAATTTGATATCCCTATCATCTATCTGACCGCCTACGCCGACGAAAAAACCCTCAGCCGGGCAAAAAAGTCCGAACCTTTCGGATATATCCTAAAACCATTCGACTCGAGAATGCTACATACCAACATCGAGATGGCATTGTTTCGCCATCAGATGGAAAAAAGAGTCAAACACAATGAGCAAAAATACAGAAGACTTTTCGAAGGGGTTCCTGTGGGAATTTTCCGCACCACACCCGCAGGAAAAATTTTAGATGCAAACGAAACCATGGTCAGGGTTTTCAAATTTCCGGACAAGGATACCCTGCTGAAAATCAATGTCGAAGATCTTTATGTTGATTCCAAAGATCGAAAACGGTGGCAGGGAATTCTTCAAAACGATGGGATCGTGCACGGCTTTGAAATGCAGATGCGCCGTTTTGACGGCACTGTTGTCTGGATGCGGATCAATGCAAAGCAGTTTTTTGACCCGGAACAGGGGATCATTTATTATGAAGGATCTCTGGAGGACATCAACGAGCAAAAAATCGCGGAAAAAGCCCTAAAAAATGCCCACAATGAACTTGAAAAACGCGTGGAGGAACGCACATCCGAATTTCTGGCCGCCATTGAATTGCTCAACTTTGAGGTACGGGCCAGAAAACATGCGGTCAATGCCCTTAAACAATCCGAGGCTGAACTTCAACTGCTCTCCGAAAGGCTTTTGATTATACTCGAAGAAGAACGGGAAAGAATTTCCCGCGAGCTTCACGACAGTGTCGGACAAAGCCTGACCTTTATCAAAATGAGTCTGGAGTTCTGTCTGAACAATCTTTCTGACAACAGACCAGAAGAGGCTCACGACACGATCAAAGAGTTAATTCCCAGAATTCAGGAAACTATCCACGAAGTTCGCCATATCTGCTCAGGCCTCTGGCCTGCCATGCTTGATTCGGTGGGAATTTTAAAAATAATCGAATGGCTGTGTGAAGACTTTGAAAAATGCAACCCTTCCCTTGGAGTCGAAGCCCAATTCAATATTGAGGAAAAAGATATCAAAAAAGGGCTGAAAATCGTCATTTACCGGGTTGTACAGGAAGCCTTCAACAATATAGCCAAACACAGCTGCGCCGATAGAGTTGACATCTCCATCGAAAAACACAAAGACCGTATTCAATTGACAATCTGTGACAACGGCGTTGGATTTCAAGCCGATAAATTTTCCATAACCAACGCCCAAAACCTGGGAATAGGCCTGGCAAGCATGAAAAAAAGAACGGAAATTTCAGGTGGGTCCCTTTCTTTTTCTTCCACCCCAGGTAACGGAACCTGTATTACAGCCATCTGGAATTAGCAGCACTGAGACTATCTGAAAATACCGGTCATATTCAGAGATCGATCCTCATTTTTTATATCGGTCAGCCAAAACCAGTTTTTTCATCCACTCGGAAATTATTCTTCCGACAGGTGCCGAAACTGAATATCCAATGGCTGCAATCATAATCCAAATCATAAATGCGCCCCTTTCAATTACCTGGCTGGCTTCAACGACGTATGGAGCCAACAGCCAGGCGGCAATAATCCCGATTATGATTCGGTATGTATCAGGAAGAAAAAGGATATAAAAAAAAATATAGGATAAGGTGATTTTTCTTTTTTTCACAACTGGTTATCTCCTGGAAACGATGCAATTTCATCAACAATTTTTTTGGCAGCATCTGCCGGGCGACGGGCATCCCGGATAGGCCTTCCAACAACAATAAAATCCGCACCATTAGCAACCGCTGTAGCAGGTGTCACCACTCTTTTCTGGTCATCCTTTTCATCGCAGTCCCAGGATGGACGAATTCCGGGGGTCACCGCTAAAAAAGACTTTCCGAAGCGTTTTTTTATTTCCGCCACTTCCAGCCCTGAACAGACCACCCCGCTGCAACCTGCTTTTTGAGCCATGGAAGCCCGCTTCATTACCAGTTTTTGCAAATTCTGCACATATCGGCCTTCAAAACCGGCTTGGGAAATATCCTGCACGGATATACTGGTTAAAAGCGTCACCCCAAGCACCCCTACCTTCCCCTGACTTCCGGAAACGGCCGATTCCAGCATCTGGAAAGATTCGCCACAGTGAACGGTGGTCAACGCCACCCCCAGATCGGCGATAACGTTCATGCTCCTTTTAACCGTGGCAGAAATATCATGGAGTTTCAAATCCAGAAACACGCCGGCCTCTGAGCGCTCTTTGATTAAACTGACAATATCCGGACCGGACCGGATAAAAAGCTCCAGTCCCACCTTGAACATAGCCACATGGCCGGCAAGTGCTTTGACATAATATTGCGCATCCTTGATAGATGGTACATCCAAAGCAAAGATAAGATAGTCTTTTGCTGATTTCATATATAGGACTCATTTTCCCCATAAGCCAATTTCCGGACTGCCTTTGCAGCCTTGCTGTTTTTATCCCACAGACT
>SKZT01000134.1 GCA_007127235.1 Desulfobacteraceae bacterium | reverse complement strand
TCGGGGTTGTTTCTCGGGATTTGGAAAGTTGGCGGTGCTGAACAAGCGGTGATTCAATGCCATTGACTTAATAAAACAAGCCTTTGGCAACTGATTTTCGTCCATACACGAATAACGATTTCAACCTCGATGCTGATACCAACCCCAAAATAGGCCCCCTGTGTCATGTGTGGGTAAAGACCAGTTTTCCAAAGGGGGACTTTGGCTTTAAGGATTGACATTGTATCTGGGTTGATGAAAGATAGCACAAAATTGGACTAAAAAACACTCGTAGCTTTCTTTCTGCAGATGAATTAAAAAGAGTGTAACCTGTTTGTGTAAAAAGGCTTGTGCTCAGTTGTAGGTGCGAATTCATTTGCACAATGTAACCCCCAGTGTTAACTATAGGCTCTAAAACCTTTTTCCCAGAAATAAAGTTGCTGGATGGTTTTAAAGAATCTTCTGTAAATCCGTGCCGGATTTTGAGTGCGAATTCACCCCGTCAGATAAGACAATACATATTCCCGGAATTGTAAGTCTGATGTTATCTGATGGGGTAAATTCGCACCTACAGAATATAGGATTTTTGTTATGAATAAGTTCCCTGATTTTTCTGCTGCCGCCTCTAATGGTGCCGGTGGCGCTTTGCCCAACCTTGCCCGCATTTATGCCGGAAGCGATCAGGTCAAAACCCTGGATACTTCACAACTGGAGGTATTGGAGCAAGAGTTTCGCCGATGGGCACAGGCATCCGTGCGAAAAAAAGTGCTTATGTCGAGAAAGCGAATCTTTTTGATTTTTATGATTATACGATATACGGCCGCCCAACTCAGCGAGGTGCTCAACCTGAAGGTTCCGGAAGATTTCAATTGGACAGAGGGGGTCATTGAGTTTGGGAAAAGCAGAAGTGGCGATGGTTCCCCATGCCGCCAGGTGCAAATCTCCGGGGAACTGGTTTCTGAGTTGTCAAAGATAATAGGGCAGGTGGCAGCCAATACAAAACAAGAAAAGATTTTGAAGGTAGACCCGGGTCATGTCAGGCGGAAATTTTATGAACGAGCCGAATCATGCGGCTTTCCTAAGGATATGGGAACTCCGAGTGCCATACGCAAAGCCAGGGCCATAGAATTGCTGAGAAGCAATATGCCGCTTCCCGTGGTGCAAAGAATCCTGGGCCATTCCACACCGGATCTGACAGCTTCTCTCATGAATTTTTCCGAAAATGACATCCGCCAGGTTGCCAGACATTTTATTGATCGGGAGAGCCAAAGAAAAACCAGTGCCCGCAACACCTTTTTTGGAAAAATAAGTGCTATTAGACGCGGCGATATTCAATCTCATCTTAATTTGGTTACCATCAGCGGAGAGCCGGTGGTAACAGTGATTACCAATCATAGCCTGGAAAGGTTGGGATTAAAAGAGGGCTCTTTGGTGACCGCGGAGGTGAAAGCTCCCTGGGTGATATTGCAGAAAGCTGAAACCAGGCCCATGTGCACTGCTGAAAATGTTTTTCGGGGAACGGTGAGCCGGGTACTTTATGGAGAGGTTGCCGCAGAGTTTATTGTCAGCACAAAAAATGGCCTTCAACTATGTTCCGTAATTTCAAAGCAGAGTGCGCAAGAACTTGCTATAAAAAAAAACGAGAAGGTATGGGTGATTTTTAATTGTTTTGCCGTTGTTTTGCATGTGGATTAAATGCAAAAAGGCCGACTCAATTGGATTCAACGAAGCCGGCCTTTTGAGAATCGGCAATAAATTTTACTCGACCACAATATTTACGGCGGTTGGGCCCTTCTTACCATCTTCTATGTCAAAGGTGACTCGATTGCCCTCATACAGGCACTTGAACCCGTCCCCCTTAATTCCGGAGTAATGAGCAAACACATCGGGCCCGTTTTCCTGTTCAATAAAACCATATCCTTTTTTTTCACTAAACCATTTTACAACGCCATTTGCCATTGTGGCATCCTCCTTTTAAAAAATGTTTCGATGTTTCACGCTTCAGGTCGCCACTATCAAAAAAAAAAAGTTTGACAAATGGAGTTTCCTGAAAAAAATTTCCAGAACCTTATTTTCCAGGTCCCGACTGTCGTATGGTCACTATATACAAATTCAATATTTTGTCAAGATAAGGTGACTGACAACTCTAATTACCGTGAAAATCCGGATGGACATCATGGACATCATGGACTTTATGGACAACATAGACGGCAGGATGGCGTCGAAACCATATGCTTTAGCTGATTTTCATGGTTGGGGGTGAAATTCCCATTTCATGGCGGTTTAGGTAAGATTGCCTGCGAAACAACGGAGTTCACACTTGTTATCTTATGGCATGGTGGTGTATATAAGGGCTGAATAAGAATGCGTTCAGGATTGTTTGGATTTTGGCTGGAGTAATGAAAATTGTTCTAAGATTGGCCTGAAAAATCCTCTGAGTTTTGTTCTGTTGGAGAATCCATAGATATCGGGTTTCAGGTGTCAGGTGTCAGAATGTGGAGAGCACAAATTGCAAATACCTGACACCTGAAACCAAATTCCCAGGCACTTAATTTTCGGAACAGATGCGAGAGGATAAAACAGATCCCAAAACCGGGTGATTTTCATCACTCCAGATTCTGGCTGAGTTTATGTTTTTAAGGATTTGAGATGATAACTTTATTGGATTATGGCGCAGGAAATGTGCGCAGTGTTGTCAATGCTATCGAGAGCCTCGGTGAACATGTCAAAATAGTTGACAGCAGTGAAGACATTTTATCGGCTGAAAAGTTGGTGTTTCCAGGGGTGGGTAACTTTATCAATATGATTCGTATTTTGGAGGATAAAAATTATACCGCCCCTCTCAAAGCCTACTTGAAGTCGGGACGGCCTTTTCTGGGAATATGTCTGGGATTGCAGGCACTTTTTGAAGAAAGTGAAGAAGCTCCCGGAGCTAAAGGGCTGGCAATATTTCGCGGGAAGGTCAAACGATTCGATATCGGTCTTTCTGTTCCGCATATCGGGTGGAACGGGATCAGTGTCAAAAAACCGTCACGAATTTTCTCAAAACTTTCGGGAAATGAAAAACTTTATTTTGTTCACTCCTATCATGTGGTTCCTGAAGATAAAGATGTTATTTTAACCACTACCGATTACGGCATGCAATTTATCAGCAGCGTTGAGCTTGGCAATATTACCGCCACTCAGTTTCATCCGGAAAAAAGTGGAAAAACAGGCATTCAAATTCTTGAAAATTTCATGAATACCAAACTGGATACTGTGTTTCCCCCCAATATCTCCGCAAAAACAAAACTGGCCAAAAGAGTTGTTGCCTGTTTGGACGTGCGCAGCAATGACCGGGGAGATCTAGTGGTAACAAAGGGAGATCGCTATGATGTGCGTGAAAACGGAGATGTACGAAACCTGGGAAAACCCGTGGAACTGGCCAGAAAATATTACCGGGATGGTGCCGATGAGATCGCGTTTTTAAACATAACCGGATTCAGGGACTTTCCTCTTGAAGATATACCCATGCTTGAGGTCTTGAGACAGACTTCTTTGAACGTCTTTGTCCCGTTGACCATCGGCGGTGGCATCAGAGATTACAGGGACAAAAACGGCCGGTATTATTCGGCACTGGATGTGGCATCCGAATATTTTCGATCCGGGGCTGACAAAATATCTATCGGAAGTGACGCTGTGCTGATGGTTGAAAACTATCTGAAAAGGGGAAAAGCGGATGGAAAATCTTCCATTGAAAAAATCTCCCAAATTTACGGCAATCAGGCCGTTGTGATTTCCATTGATCCGAGACGTGTGTATGTCAAGTCTGCCGAAAATGTTAAACACCATTTGATAAAAACCGATATTCCGGGTCCTCAGGGAGAAAATTACTGCTGGTACCAATGTACGATCCAGGGGGGAAGGCAGGGAAGGGATGTCGATGCGGTGACGGTGGCCCGGGTTTGTGAAAAATTGGGAGCCGGAGAGATCCTTCTGAATTGTATTGACCGGGATGGCACCAACATGGGTTTTGATCTTGAATTGATCACGGCGGTTAAATCAGCAGTTAACATACCGGTTATTGCATCAAGCGGTGCAGGATGTGAAGCACATTTTTATGAAGTTTTCACAAGGACAGAAGCGGAGTCCGCTCTGGCGGCGGGAATTTTTCACAGGCAGGAAGTTTTGATCAAAGCACTCAAAGATTATTTGAAAGATAAAGTAGAAATTCGGATTTAGTTAGTTAGCGGTCGCCTTATCCAGTGAGCAATTCTATTTCCTTGCGGTTTTTTTCCAGCTGTTGAATGCGGGACTCATCGTTTTTCTGATATATGGCCTCGGCCTCTTTGAGCTGCTCGTATTCCATATCCCACTGGGTTCCTGTCGCTACCCGGTTACCGATGAGCGACGCATAGCGTCCCAAAATTTTATTGCCCCCCTCAATGCTTTCAACGATCATGATCATCGATTGGGTGACCCTGGCAACTCCGGAGCAAATTTGGGAAACATTATCGATGGCGATTTTCATATGGCTTGCTCCTTCTGCAAACTTCTCAACCATGTTGACATGCAGATCGCCTCTTTCCCGAAAATCGTTGATCAGGTTTCGGTAACTCTTTAATGCCGATTGATAATTTACGTTCATATCGATGCTGGTTTTGTATTTAAATTCATGGCTTTGACTTTCCCGAAGTGCCATTTCCAAGTGGTCCCTGGCTTTCTCCACTTCCGGAAACCGCTCATTTAAGGGACTTATGGATTCATGCAGAGCAACTAAATCTGTTAACTGGGACTCCAATGTGCGGCTTTTTTGAATCTGAGCATAATAGGATTTGCGATCCGAATGAATCCGATCAGTGTATGAGTCACTGACGTTTGTCAGGTTTGCCACAATCTTGTCTACTTCCATTACCGTGTGATGAAGTGATTTGTTGAGATTTTTAAGATTGAGAATATACCGGTCAATCATGGTGCGAAACTCTGAAACAGCCACTTCACCAGGTTCTCTGGGTACTTCTTTTTTTACGGTTTCAAAGTCTGTATAGGTTTCTATTTTCTGACGAATCAATCCCATGGAAAGCAGCATTTTTCGAATCAAACCGTATTTTACAGGGCGTTGTTTTTCTACCGGGATCTTTTCCTCGATAATTTTTTTTGTGCGGGCCGCCACAAGGGTTTTAAG
>SKZT01000032.1 GCA_007127235.1 Desulfobacteraceae bacterium | reverse complement strand
GTGAAATTGTATGATTGCCATCATTGGTTTCCCCCAAACGCTCTCCGGCCGTAACAGCGATCATATTTTTGGGCGCTTTGACAGTCAATAATATGCTCGGTTCAGTGTTGGGCATTACCGGGCGCCATCCGGAGCCGTCCAGCAAAAAACAGCCTTTATCCCATATTACCCCGGTGACCCCAAAGCCGGGATTGTCGATATTTACGGGCATTTGAGGCACAGGGTCATCAAAGATTGCCTCATATTCAATGCGGACATCAATTGATTTGCCCCCTTCCACTTTTACAGGCACATGAAGCATTTGCCCGGAAAACCGATATGAAACATTTTGCCCATCAACAGAAACGCTATTAATTTCAGCTCGTTCAGAGAGACGAAATAACAAATTTCTGCCATCATGTTTTTTTATCCCGATATGGTCGGTGCCCCTGAGCTTTTGCTTTTCCGGTATCAGTTCAATGTGAAGGCGATGGTGAATGTCATGGGCAAAAGCTTGCAATCCTTGGGAAATTATTATGAGAACTGCAAGAATAAATCCCGTAATAAGTTTGTTAATGAACATGTTTTTTCCAAGAATATTGGATGTTTTTTTTAACATTTCAGTACGTTCAAGACGATGTCTTGCGGTATATAAACAGTGCCAGAATACCTGCTGCGACTATCATGAAAAGACATAGAATTTGTCCCATGGTCACAGTTTGTCCCAGCAAAAGACCAAGTTGAGGATCAGGCTCTCTAAAAAACTCTACAAAAAACCGAAATACCCCGTAAAAGAATAAGAAAAAAGCAACCATCATCCCATCTCTGAAATCCTTATTTTTCAAAACCCACAGGATAATAAAAAGAACCAGCCCCTCCAAAATCGCCTCATAGAGCTGTGAAGGATGCCTAGGGATGTTGCCGCCGCCGGGAAATATCATGGCCCAAGGGACATCTGTCGGACGACCGTAGAGTTCCGCATTGATGAAATTTCCAATTCTTCCCAGTCCCAAACCCACCGGGGCCGTTACAATTACACAATCGGCCACAGCCCAGGGGGGTAAACCTTTTTTCCGGCAAAACAACCATCCTGCGGCAATTGCTCCCAGAAAGCCTCCATGAAAAGACATGCCGCCGTGCCATACAGCAATAATTTCCAAGGGGTTAGAAACATAGTAAGCCCATTGTTCATACTGGTAAAAAATCAAGAAACCGAGGCGCGCTCCCAAAACCATTCCGATAATCAGGTAGATCATGAGATCCTGAACAAGCTCTCCTTTTAATCCGATTTGTTGAGCGCGCTTTTGCCGCCGTATAAGAAAATAAGAGGCCAAAAAGCCCAAAATGTACATCACACCGTACCACCGAATTCGAATGGGGCCGATGCTAATAATGTCCGGATCAATATCTGGAAATGGTATCATGATGTTTTTTTTTCTTGTATAAGGGGCATATTTTTAATTCAACTTAAGTCTTTTGAGAATTTAGAGCTGTCGGTATAAAATGTCAATTTATTCTGAAAAAGAAGTTTTGAAAAGGTACCTGAGAAACATCCCAAATTCCAGAAACGTGAAACCCGAAACTGACACCCGACACCCGAAACCAAATTCCCTGGCACTTGAGGGAGGGGGCAAAAAATTATAGGAGATTGCAAACCATGCCGAAAACAGCTTTTAGACTGGAGTCCTTTACTGAGTCGGTCATTCGTGAAATGACTCGCATTTCAGATAAATACAATGCCATCAATTTATCCCAGGGATTTCCCGATTTTGATCCCCCACCAGAGCTGGTTGCGGCTGCCCGGCGTGCCCTTGCCGAGGGGTATCACCAATACGCAATTACCTGGGGATCTCCCCGCTTTCGTAGCGCACTGGCAAAAAAGCAACAGACTTGGATGCAAATTCCTATAAATCCTGATACCAACATTGTTGTTACCTGTGGAGCTACGGAAGCCATGATCGTAGCTATGATGACTGTCTGCAATTCGGGGGATAAAGTCATTATTTTTTCTCCTTTTTATGAAAATTATGGAGCGGATACGATTCTTTGCGGAGCAGAACCGGTTTTTGTCCCTCTTTATCCTCCCACATTTGATTTTGATCCTGAAGAACTGCGCAAAGCCTTTCAGGAGGGTGTTAAAGCCCTCGTGCTTTGCAACCCCTCGAACCCGGCAGGAAAAGTGTTCAGCTCTGATGAACTTGAGTTCATTGCAAAACTTGCCTGCGAATATGATACCTTTGTGATTACCGATGAGGTCTATGAGCATATTGTGTATAAACCCAATATTCACCGTTATATGGCTGCTTTTCCGGACATGGAAAGCCGGACTATCTCCTGCGGCTCTCTTTCCAAAACTTACTCCATTACCGGATGGCGACTCGGATATGTGATAGCTTCTGCCGATGTAATCAATGCAGCTAAAAAAGTACACGATTTTCTGACTGTGGGCGCTGCAGCACCACTTCAGGAGGCTGCAGTCGCTGCCTTGGAACTTCCATTAAGCTATTACCTGAAACTGCAGAAAGAATATACCCAAAGACGGGATTTATTCCTGACTTATCTGGATAGTGCCGGGCTTCAGTATATGACCCCGCAGGGTGCTTATTATGTCTTGGTGGATATATCCGAATTTGGATTTGAAAACGATGTTCTCTTTTGTCAATGGCTGGCTAAAGACGTTGGGGTTGCGGCGGTTCCTGGCTCAAGTTTTTTTCATGAACCTGTTAATCATCTGATTCGGTTTCATTTTGCCAAAAAAGAAAAAACGTTGAAAGCCGCCGGAGAAAAGCTTTTACAGATTGGTTCGCTTCTTTGAGCTCTGTTGACTTTTCAAAGTTGCTTCGCCCATGAAAATAGTCCCTGAAGGAAAAGTTTTTTACGCCCTCTCCCAAAAGAGGGCATAGGCGCTGACCTAAGGGATGGTGCTACAAGTCCCCCTTTGGCAAAGGGGGACTAGGGGGATTTAAAAAAGCTGCAAATCCCCCTGTCGCCCCTTTTTCAAAGGGGAGAATGTTTGCGATCACCGGTTTACTTTACTGTTAACCAATCCAACTTTCCAAGCATCCATAATAAACATCCCTTAGGTTAACGCCTATGCCCTAACCCACCGGGAAGGGAAGTTTCCAATAAAACGAAAATACCGGGCCAAAGCATCCTGAATTCTGAAACTTTCTAAACTTTACGGCATTGAATATGAAGAACTATAATTGATGGAAAATCTACCCTCTTCAGTATAATCAATAGCCGAAAAGATGTTTTGTTCCTGAATACTACTCTGCATTTCTTGCACCTGTTTCAGGGTTTCACAATCTTTGGCACATTCGAATTTTGACTTGAAACGTTTTGGGCAGTTTTTGCAGGGTGACGATGTCATGGCGAACTCCTTTCCTGAAAGGAGGTTAACTGCAAAGCTGAAACCTTAAACTGTGTTTATGACGGTTTCATTTTATCCTCTGTTTTATCCGTTATCGAATTACTACCGCAATAATAAAAATCTGTATATAGGGTGAAATTCCTATTTACTCATTTGAAATACAGTATTTGGATTATGTAATGAAGCGTAGAATGAATAAGCGGATGCTGGAGAAATCAGGATTTTTTGCGGCTATCGAGGACATCGCGGACTGCCCTGGAAAGGTCTTCGATGGTGGTGGGTTTCAGTAAAAAAAAGCGGATACCATGAACGGCTGCTATCTCGGGTGTTATTTCTTTTCGATTTCCTGTTGCCATCATGATGGGAATATCAGGACGGATAAGATGCATTTCTCCAACCATTTTCAAGCCGGTCATTTTGGGCATTGTCATATCGGAAATAACAAGGTCAAAGGAAAATGGACGTGAACGGAAAAATTCAAGGGCGGCCAAGGAGCTGTTTTTAGAAATGACACGATAACCGAGTTCATCCAGCATTTGACCTACGACATCGGTTACGGTTTTCTCATCATCCACAAGCAGTATTCTTTCATTGCCTTTTGGCAAAGCGGCGGAAAAATTTGATGGTTGCTTCGTTTGAACTTTTGAAATAATCCTTGGGAAAAAAACTTTGAAAACCGTGCCTTTGCCAGGCTTGCTTTCAAAAATGATATCACCGCCATGGCCTTTAACAATTCCATGTACAACGGAAAGGCCCATACCGGTACCCTCCCCTTCAGGTTTAGTTGTAAAATAAGGGTCAAAGATTCGATCCAGAAAATTTTTGGGGATACCATGGCCGGTGTCACTGATGGTTAGCTGAACGTAGGGACCGGGCTTCAGATCTGCGGCAGTTTTGGATTCCGAAAGGGAAAGGTCGACATCATCAAGCCTTATTTCGAGTAATCCGCCGGAGTCCCGCATGGCATAATGAGCGTTGGTGCAAAGATTTAGCATCACCTGATGAATCTGGGTTGGGTCGGCAATGACATTGCCGTCGGTATTGATATAGGAGCGGATTTCAATTGTAGATGGAATAGAAGCTCTGAGCAACTTGAGGGCTTCTTTAATAATGCTTTTGATTTCAAGAGAACACCGTTTTTGTCCCTCTTGCCTGCTGAATGTTAAAATTTGATGTACAAGGCTTTTGGCTCTTTGAATTGCTTTGAGGACCTGTTCAAGATTATTTCTGGCTTTCGAATCCCCCGGGATTTTTCTCATCGCCAATTCGGTGTATCCGCTGATGGGGGTTAAAATATTGTTGAAATCATGCGCAATACCTCCTGCAAGGGTTCCGATGGCCTCCATTTTCTGAGCCTGCCTTAACTGGGCCTGTAAACGAGCTTTTTCCTTTTCCGCTTCCTTTCGTTCGCTGATATCTCTCGCTATGGACAATACGGCCGGTTCTCGATCATACTCGATGACCCGGCTGCTCATTTCAACAGGAATTGCTTTACCGTCGTGGCACCTGTGGATTGTTTCAAAAATTAAGTGGCCCTCTTTAACAATTTGTAATATGCGGTCTTTTAATTGATGATTTTCTTCAGGTGCTTCAATGTCGCTCCAGTTAAGGTTGAACAATTCCTTTCTGGAATACCCTAACCGCTCACAGGCAATTATGTTGGCATCGAGAATGCGTCCTTCAATGTCCAAAACAAAAATCGCATCCCCGGCATTTTCGAACAAGGTCCGGTATCGATTGGTGGTTGCCAGCAGTGCTTTGATTGTGGAAAAATCAAAGGAAAGAGACTTAAAAGAGGAATCATTCAAATCTGGGCG